>JANOQY010000219.1:0-1777 GCA_031414995.1 Betaproteobacteria bacterium | reverse complement strand
TGAAATCGAGCGGTACGAGCGCGACAAGACGACCATGCGCGCGCCCGCTTCGCTTCGCGCAATTCATCCGTTGGGCAAATCGCCGGTGGTCACACGGTGCGCTGACTGTTGCCGAATCTGGCGCGATTATCGAGTATCTGGTGGAGCGCTACGGCAAAGGGCGGCTGATACCGGCTGCTGGGACGCCGGAAAAATTGCGCTACACATACTGGCTGCACTTCGCCGAAGGTACTGCGATGTCGCCGCTACTGATGAAGCTGGTGTTTAACCGTGTTGAAAGCGGGCCGATGCCTTTTTTCGTGCGGCCGATCGCTAAGAAAATATCAGCCGCCGTAAAAGACTCGTTCATCGAACCTGAAATCAAGCAGCAACTGAACTACATGGAAGCCGAAATCGCCAAAACCGGCTGGTTCGCTGGCAACGAGTTCACTGCCGCAGATATCCAAATGAGCTTTCCTCTTGAGGCCGCCGCCTCACGCGGTGGATTGGATGCGAAACAACCGAAGCTGATGGATTTTCTCAAGCGTATTCACGCGCGGCCAGCTTATCAGCGCGCGTTGAAACGAGGCGGTGCCTACGAGTTGTTAAGTTAATCGCCGTGTATAAAATATAGACCTCTAGCACTGGCGAGCCTTTCAGACTATTTATGCCTGAAACACCCCGTCAAATGGCGTTCTACGTATTTCATTTCTAAAAAAGTACGCCGCGCTCAATCACTTAAATTTGCGCGATGAAACGCAAGGTGATCAGCCATAAACGTGGAAATAAAGTAGTAACCGTGATCGTAGCCCGGCTGGCGGCGCATCGTGAGCGGCTGGCCAGCTTCAGCGCAAGCGGCTTCGAACAATTCAGGCCTTAATTGCTGTTGCGCGAGAAATTTGTCGCTCAAACCCTGATCGATCAGGATGCCGGTCGGAAATGGCGTGCGACGTTTCCGCATCAGTTCGCTTGCGTCATGTTTCATCCAGCTTTGCCGATCTGCACCCAGATATTTGCCAAAAGCATTTTCGCCCCACGCACATTGCATCGGCGCACTGATGGGCGCGAACGCCGACACCGAGCGGTAAATATCGGGATGCCGTAGTGCCAGCGTCAACGCGCCGTGTCCGCCCATCGAGTGGCCGAAGATGCCGATACGGTCGGCGCGCGCAGGGAATTGATTCAGAATCAATGCGCGCAATTCCTCAACTACCCAGCTTTCCATCCGGAAATGTTTGTTCCAGGGCGCGGCAGTGGCATCAAGGTAAAAACCTGCGCCGTGGCCGAAATCCCAATCCTTATCAGCACCGTCGATACTGGTATTGCGCGGGCTGGTATCGGTCGCCACCAGCATCAAACCGTACTCAGCAGCAAGTCGTTGCGCACCCGCTTTGATCATGAACGTTTCTTCCGTGCAAGTCAGGCCAGCCAGAAAATACAGCACGGGAACCGGGCCTGACTTGGCCTGTGGCGGCTGATAGACCGAAAATCGCATCGGTAAACCGACAGTGGCTGACTGGTGCGTATAGAAACCCTGCACGCCGCCAAAGCAGGCATGCTCGCTAACAACTTCCAGCATCAGTAAATCACCACCGAACGAATCGATTCACCGCTTTTCATCAATGCAAAACCATCATTGATTTTTTCCAGCGGCAAGCGGTGCGTGATCAGATCATCGATATTGAGTTTGCCTTCCATATACCAATCGACAATCTTTGGCACGTCGGTACGCCCGCGTGCGCCACCGAAGGCCGAGCCTTCCCATTTGCGGCCAGTCACCAATTGAAACGGGCGCGTA
>JANOQY010000218.1:0-3337 GCA_031414995.1 Betaproteobacteria bacterium | reverse complement strand
CCAATTCGCCCTTGGGATTTTTCCAGCCCTCGATACAGGCGACATTGAATCCCAATTGCGCTGCGCGAATCGCGGCGATGTAACCGCCAGGACCGGCACCGATGACGACGACATCAAATTGTTTTGACATAACTAACCCTTCAAGTGTTCAGGAGCGACGATCTCGTCGTTCCTCATTTCTCACCCTCTCCCTCGGGAGAGGGCTGGGGTGAGGGGAAGTGACTAATGCTACAGCGACCTAGCTCAACCAAACACGGGAAATATGCACGCCCAGCGCTGCGCAGAATCCAGCGATCAGCGGCGAAGTACCTTTTAGTAGAAATGGGGGATTTTTGACCAATTGCGAGAGCCAAAGCGTTAACGCCACCGCCAGACCGACACCAATGGCGACTGCAAAATGTTGACCAATAAAGTGGCCGAGAAATTTTGAAAAAAATACCGTCAGGAACCCAGTCAAGACGGCACCGAGCAGAAAGAAAAATATCTGCTTTGGTATGTGCTCGGGCCGCCATTTCTTTCGTGCCATTAATGTTGAAGCTTAAATATCCAGTAGCAACCGCGCCGGATCTTCCAGCGCTTCTTTCATCGCCACCAACGCCAGCACCGCTTCACGGCCATCGATGATGCGATGGTCATAGCTCATGGCCAGATAGTTGATCGGACGAATCACGATCTGGCCGTTCTCAACCACCGCGCGCTCCTTGGTCGCGTGCACACCCAGAATCGCGGACTGTGGCGGATTGATGATCGGTGTAGACAACATCGAGCCGAATACACCGCCGTTGGAAATTGAGAACGTACCGCCGGTCAAATCTTCAATCGTCAATTTGCCGTCCTTGGCCTTTTGGCCGAATTCGGCGATTTTCTTTTCCACATCGGCAATCGACATCTGATCAGCATTACGCAAAATCGGCACCACCAATCCGCGATCACTGCCGACGGCGATACCGATGTCGTAGTAGCCGTGATACACAATTTCGTTGCCATCGACACTCGCGTTAACGACAGGGTATTTTTTCAGCGCATGCACAGCCGCCTTCACGAAGAACGACATGAAACCAAGTTTCACGCCGTGTTCTTTCTCGAATTTTTCTTTGTACTTGTTGCGCATATCGATAATCGGCGCCATGTTCACTTCATTGAATGTCGTGAGAATGGCGGCGGTCGCTTGCGATTGCAGCAGGCGTTCAGCGATGCGTGCGCGCAAACGCGACATCGGCACGCGCTGCTCGGTGCGCTCCCCTGCGGGCAACTGAACGGCAGGTGCTGCGGGCTTGGCGGCTGATGAAGGTGCAGCAGCGGCGGGGGCAGTCGTCTTGTTGACCACGTCCTCCTTGGTGATACGTCCACCTCGTCCGGTGCCCGTCACATCGCTGGCACTGACATTATTTTCAGCTGCAATTTTGGCTGCTGCCGGGCTCATTGCCGGTGCTGATGCAGCAGGCGCAGCCTTTGCCTCGGCAGGCGTAGCGCTCGCGGCAGCGGCAGCGGTTGGCGCAGCCACAGCGCCTTTTGCTTCGGTATCAATCACGGCGATGATGTCGCCACTCACAACAGATTCGCCGTCCGCCTTCAGGATTTTCACGATCACGCCATCGGCTGGTGCGGGCAATTCCATCACGACCTTATCGGTTTCGATGTCGATCAGGTTCTCGTCGCGCTTGACGGCATCCCCCGCTTTTTTGTGCCACGTCACGAGTGAGGCTTCCGAAACGGATTCTGACAAGGCCGGTACTTTGACTTCGATCTGCATGATTATTCCTATCGTTATTTTTTTAAAATATTCGCTATCGCAATATTTAACCGTTCGTTAACCATTCGCTGCGGACGCCGACGTGGCGACATCGAACGACAACGCAGCGTTGACCAATTCTTTTTGCTGCTCGGTATGCTTGGACAGATAACCGACAGCGGGCGACGCTGATGACGGACGTAGCGCGTAGCTCAACTTTTGGTCGTCACGCATTTCGCGTTGCAAATAATGCTGGATTCGATGCCATGCACCCTGATTGCCCGGTTCTTCCTGCGCCCACACGACCGATTTGGCATTCGGATACATGGCGATTTGCGTCCTGAATTCTTCGTGCGGGAAAGGATAAAGCTGCTCGATACGCAATACCGCAATATCTTCGATCTCGCGTTTGGCACGCTCGGCGACGATGTCGTAGTAAACCTTGCCTGAGCAAAAGACCAGTCGTTTCACTTTTTTGGCGTTGAGTTTCTCAGTCTCACCGATGACCACTTCAAATTTACCGTTGGCTAAATCTTCCATCGATGAAGTTGCTTCTTTTTTGCGCAGCAGCGATTTTGGCATCATCACGATGAGGGGTTTCCGCATCTTGCGGATGGCTTGCCGTCGGATCATGTGGAAAAGCTGTGCTGCATTGGACGGCACCACCACCTGAATATTGTGCTCGGCACAAAGCTGGAGGAATCGCTCAAGGCGCGCTGAGGAGTGCTCCGGGCCCTGCCCTTCATAGCCGTGTGGCAGGTACAAACTCAAGCCGCACATCCTTGCCCATTTGGTTTCGCCGCTGGCGATGAATTGGTCGATCACGACCTGCGCGCCGTTAACGAAATCGCCAAACTGCGCTTCCCAGATCACCAGCTCGAACGGTTGAGCCGTTGAGTAGCCGTATTCAAATCCGAGCACCGCTTCTTCTGACAACAAAGAATCGATCACAACAAAATTAGATTGCTCCTGTTTGATATTTTGCAGCGGAACGTAGTTGCCGGAATCCCACTTTTCACGATTCTGGTCATGTAGCACGGCGTGGCGATGGGCGAACGTCCCGCGCCCGCAATCCTGCCCGCTCATGCGCACCGGATGCCCGGTTGCCACCAATGACGCATAGGCAAGATTTTCGGCCATGCCCCAATCGAGCGGCTGCTCGCCGCGACCCATTTTGCGACGCGTCTCCAACAGTTTTTCAACCGACATGTGCAGTTTGAAATCCGATGGAATCTGTGTGAGGCGTTCCGCGTAATGCTTGAGTGTCTCCATCGGCACGGTGGTGTCAGCGGGTGCGCGCCAGCCTTGGCCGATGTAAGGTGCCCAATCGACCGCCAGCGGTGGCTTGATGCCGTAAAGAATTTTGGTATTGGTGCTCTTGCCCGCGTCGAGGCGCGCGCGAATGTTGGTCACCAGATCGTCGCCGTGGCCAGCCGCTGTGGTGCCGTCGGCCGCAAGGCGGTCGGCGTAAAGTTTGCGCGTGCCCGGATGCTGGGCGATTTTCTTGTACATGAGCGGCTGCGTGACAAACGGTTCGTCCTGTTCGTTATGGCCGAGCTTTCTGAAGCACACCATATCGATCACTACGTCCCGCCCAAATTTCAT
>JANOQY010000217.1:0-2122 GCA_031414995.1 Betaproteobacteria bacterium | reverse complement strand
CCAAAAATACGGAACCTTTCAATCCACTGTGAATCTTAACCGAGCGGAGTAACATTCCTATTCCACTATTCCAGCCATTCGTTCAAAGGAGTCATCATGAAACGATATTGTCAGGCATTGCTGATCGCAGCAGGAACCGCGTTGACGTTTGCTGCGGGCAACGCCAGTGCCGTGGTCACGGTTACGTTCACTCAGCCGGAAGGCTATGTCGATATGCCGTTCGCGCCTTGGGATAAAGAGCAGGTTATGAAGGACCTGCGCACGCATTTCGAAAAACTTGGCACGCAATTGCCTGCGGGGCAGGATCTTAAGGTCGAAGTGCTGGATATCGATCTGGCCGGGCAAATGGAGCCAATGGCTCGCGCGGGCCGCGAAATTCGTGTGTTGAAAGGCCGCGCGGACTGGCCGACTATTCAATTGCGCTTCAGCGTTGAAGCGCAAGGCAAAGTGCTCAAGAGTGGCGAGGCGCGCGTTGCTGACATGGCATACCTCAATCACTCGCATTCGAGTCGCTACGCCACCAACGAGTCGCTCAGATATGAAAAAGTAATGCTCGATAGTTGGTTCAAGAACGTGATGAAGGCGGAAAAGTAAAAGTAAAACCGAACAGCGATGCGCCATTGGGTTCCGTGGCGCAACTCATCGCAATTTAGCTTACGCTGCCTCGGCAAATACTGATCGATAGCTGGTGTAGCCCGAAATAAACACCAACGGCCCCGCCACCAGAAGGCCCAGCCCAAACGGAATGATGGCGATCACCATCATCATCATCACGAGGATGCCGTAGACCAAAAACGGCAGCCAATTTCTCAGGCAGGCAAAAAAGCTGACCTTGAGCGCATCGAGCGGCGGCACGTTGTGAAAATAGACCAACGCAGGCGCGAACCACAGCGCCGCCATCAATGGTGCCAGCAGTGCCAGGCCCATCATCACGACCATGAGTGCCCCCAGCAGCGCTGATAGCGTTGGCAACTGGCCCGCCATGAGGTTGGAGAGTGTGCCGCTGCCGACGAAGCCGATTGCGAGTGCTGCAATCATGAACAAGCTGATCAATAACATGCCAACCGCGTAAGCCGCGCCGAGGATCAGCAACGGCTGGGTTCGCTTCTTGGCCCCCGCGAACATGTGGTCAAGTTCAAGTTTTTCGCCTTGCGCGACACCCTTTGCGGAAGCCATCCATCCCGCACCGATAACGCCGTACAGCACAAAGCCAATCAATGAACCGATGAACGGCACAAACGACAGCAAGATGAAAAACACCACGTACAGCACGAAAATCACGATCCACATCAACGGTGCCGCGACAAACAGCTTCCATGCCGCAGTCAGCCATTCCAACCCCTCGCCGGCAGCGACCGTGCGTCCGCCTTCGACATAGGTTGCCTCGCTGGTCAGGGCATCAGCCAACTGCGTTACAGGCGACGCGCGGTACGGATTGAATTTCGGATCGTTTGGGGTTTCCATTGGCGCGCTTTCAGGGGAATGGTTCACGCCGATTGTAGCAGTGGGGCTAAAAGTGGCGTTTTTCTTCATTGGCTAGGCGTGGACTTAAGCGAGTCCATTACCGAAATATCCATGTTTACGCCAGTTCAGCCGCCGATTTGTTCGTTTCGTCGCAATCCGATTGAGCGTCAGGGAGCGTTTGCATAAAGTCGCATCATCAAACAACGCAACGAACTTAACCAGACAACCCCAAGGAGCAAGATCATGAAAACCGCATTCAACACAAACCTCAAAGACAACCTTGCAGCAGCAGCACTGATGGCCGTTACCTTCATCGCGATCGTGGCCGGCGTACTCAACAGCAGCGACGCACGCGCAGTAAAAGTTGCACCGCAGATGGAAATACAAAGAATGGAAACGATCCTCATCACAGCGCCGCGTATCGAACAAATTGCCAGAATGGAAACCATCGTGGTGACCGCATCACGCGAAACGAAAATCATGCTTGCTTCGAATTGAATCGATCAAAACCATCACGGCGCGGATGCCATTAGGAAAAATGTAAAACAATCGATCACCAGCATTGACGGGCCTCCCCGGCCAAAAATGCGCCAGACACCGCACTAATGCTAGACTTTGGTATTCGCTTTCAGGAGTACCAATGAAACAAACCACCGAC
>JANOQY010000216.1:0-1672 GCA_031414995.1 Betaproteobacteria bacterium | reverse complement strand
TGGCTCATCGCAAGTCACTGCCACTCGCCGGTTCAAATGCGCCGGTCAATGTTGATAAACTCTTGGTGATTGCGTCGTTTGGAAATACCGCTGCCGCCGATTTGAAATGTAGTTGACGATTTTCTGGCCCACTCTGGTCATGCATTCACGATGATAAAAATACGTTTTGTCGATTCCCATACCGGTGGCGAGCCAACGCGATTGGTGCTGGATGGATTCCCTGATCTTTCGGCCCTCACGCTGCCCGCACGCGTAGAAGCGCTACGCACCCGTCACGACAAATTTCGTGCCGCAGTTGCGAGCGAACCACGCGCGTCGGATGCGATGGTTGGCGCACTGCTGATGCCGCCGGTTGAGTCTGGATCTGTCGCGTCAGTCATCTATTTCAACCACGTCGGTTATCTTGGCATGTGTGGTCACGGCACAATCGGCGTGATCGCAACATTGCAATATCTGGGAAAGATTTCGCCGGGCTTGCATCGGCTGGATACGCCGGTCGGCACGGTGACTTGTACGCTGCACGCCGATGGCAAAGTTTCGATTGAGAATATCGCGTCGTATCGCCATCGCAAAGCTGTGAGCGTGGAGGTTGATGGTTTCGGCCCAGTCACAGGCGACATCGCATGGGGCGGCAACTGGTTTTTTCTTGTTGATGCCAAAGACCGCACCATTGATCTTCTCAATATCGGGTCACTGCAAAAATTCACCGAGGCAATCCGGCAAGCCCTCGCCAGCGCCAACATCACCGGTCGCGATGGTGAAGAGATCGATCACATTGAATTGTTCGGCGCGCCATCGAGCGCAAATCTAGACAGCAGAAGTTTTGTCCAGTGTCCGGGCAACGCATACGACCGTTCACCATGCGGTACCGGCACCAGCGCAAAATTGGCCTGTCTCGCGGCGGATGGCAAGCTCGCCGAGGGCGCGATCTGGCGGCAGGAGAGCATCGTCGGCAGCGTGTTTGAGGGCTCGTATCGACGCGTTGAAGGTAGAGGCGGTGACACAGACAGCATTATTCCGACCATCACCGGTCAGGCATTTATCAGCGGCGAAGGTGTGTTGTTGCTGGACCCGGCCGATCCATTTTGCTGGGGCATTGGGCCGCTGCAGCATGATGCAATGCATCAATGAACGCGCTGCTGCCGATGACCGATAAATGACCGATAAGGCAACCGATGTACTCATCATTGGTGCCGGCGTCATCGGTCTGGCTTGCGCGTTTCGCCTCGCGCGGGAAGGACAACGCGTTGTCCTGATTGATCGCGACCAACCGGGGCGCGGCGCTTCGTTTGGCAACGCAGGCCACATCGCCACCGAACAAGTGTTTCCACTCGCCTCGCCTGAGGTGATGCGCGGCGCGTTGCGTTACCTTTTTGATCGCGAAAGCCCATTGCGCATTCGGCCCGCTTATCTGTTGTCGATTTTGCCCTGGCTGTTGCGCTTCGCGTTGGCTTCCCGTCGGGATGCGTTTGATCGAGGAGTGATGGCTTTATCGGCATTGCAAAAAACCGCGCAAGCAGACATGACCAGCCTCATGCGCGACGCCAACGCGTCGGCACTTTTGCGCATGGACGGTCATTTGGTGCTGGTCGAAAATCCTGCTTCAGTAATTGCTGCGCGGAAAGAAATTACTCGTGCGCGTGCATTTGGCATCGATGCTGATTGGATTTCG
>JANOQY010000215.1:0-2709 GCA_031414995.1 Betaproteobacteria bacterium | reverse complement strand
ACTGCGCGATCAGCGGTATTGCTCAAAGTCGGCCTGCATCATCACAACTACATCAGAACGATTTCCATTCATCCAAGAGGAACCCATGCGTAATTACATCCGGACTTCAACGTCGCCGAATAGAAAAGCCAGTGTCGTTGCCACTGGTCTTGCACTTTCACTGATGGCTGCACAATCGGTGTACGCACAGCAGGCAGCGGTTGCAGATCCAACGCAAAAAGCCGAGAAAATTGAAGTGACCGGTACGCGTATCCCGCCACCAAACCTTGAAGGCGCAAGCCCGGTGACTGTCATCGATGCTGCGAGCATCAAGATGGATGGCGTGCGTTCGGTTGAGAACCTGTTGAACAATCTGCCGCAGGTATTTGCCGATCAAGGCGGTAACGTTTCCAATGGCTCATCGGGTACCGCAACTGTGAACTTGCGAGGGCTGGGACCGACCCGTACCCTCGTCCTGGTCAACGGTCGTCGCGTGCCGGGCGGCAGTCCGCGTGCGGGCACCGCCAGTGCTGCTGCCGACTTGAACCAGATTCCTGCACCATTGATTAAACGCGTTGAGATCCTGACTGGTGGCGCCGGCGCGGTGTATGGCTCGGATGCGGTGGCGGGTGTGGTCAATTTCATCATGAACAATAAGTTCGAGGGCGTGCAGGTCGAACTTAACCAGAGCTTTTATAACCACCAGCAGCAAAATCCCAGCGGCGTGGCCAATCCACTTATTAGCGGTCGCGCAGTCGCCAATCCAGCCCAATTTGCCGTTCCAGGCGACAAGAGTTCGGATGGGCGGGTTTATGACGCCAATATCCTGATGGGATCCAACTTTGCCAATGGAAAAGGCAACGCCACGTTGTTCTTCAGCTATAAGAAAGAAGATGCGCTGCTGCAGTCAGAGCGTGATTTCAGCTCCTGTTCACTCGGATCGAATGCCACAGGCTTCAATTGCGGCGGTTCTAGCACCTCGTTCCCCGGTCGCGTACTGATCCTTAACACAGGCGCCAGCCGCACCGTTGCCAATGCTGCCGGCAACACACGCGCATTCTCGGCCACTCTGGACCAGTACAACTTCGCGCCGACTAACTTTTATCAGCGTCCATCGGAACGGTATGGCTTCAACGCATCGGCAAACTACGATTTGAACGACAAGGTGAACTTCTACTCGGAGTTTTCTTTCCACGATGACCGTACCGTTGCACAAATCGCGCCCAGCGGTCTGTTTTTCGGCGGCGCGACCTTTACGACACGATTTGAAAATCCACTGCTGTCTGCCGACTGGAAACGTGATCTCGGGTTGCTTAACGCAGGCGATACTTCGGATGTATTCATCGGACGCCGAAATGTCGAAGGCGGTCCACGTCAGGATGACATTCGTCACACGTCGTTCCGAACCGTACTCGGTGTAAAGGGGGAGATCGACAAGGTCTGGAGCTACGACGCTTTCATGCAAACGGCGAAAGTGATTTATCAGAATACCTTCAAGAACGAGTTTTCATTTTCACGCGGCGCACTTGCGCTCGATGCCGTTGTGGGCCCCAACGGAACACCGGTTTGTCGCTCTGTGGTGAATGGAACCGATCCGAACTGTGTGCCTTACAATTTCTGGAGTTTGGGTGGCGTCACGCAGGCCGCGCTTAACTACATACAAATTCCCGGATTCCAGAACGGCTCCACCGAACAAACCATCGCAGGTGGCAGTGTGTCGGCAGATCTCGGGTCATACGGCATGAAGTTCCCGTCTGCAAAGAATGGGATCGGTGTCGCTTTTGGCGTGGAGCAACGGACTGAAAAACTCCAGCTTGATACCGACGTCGCCTTCAGCACCGGCGACCTCGCAGGCGGAGGCGGCCCGATTATTGGTGTGCAAGGCAAATACACGGTAAAAGACATTTTCGCAGAAGTTCGCGCGCCGCTGATCGAAGGCGCGCCATTTGCGCACCTGCTGAGCGTCAACGGCAGCGCACGCCATTCTGAATACAGCATCAATCAGAAGACCAACTCTTACGGGCTCGGAATCGAATGGGCACCCGTGCAGGCTGTGAGGGCGCGCGGAAGTTTTCAACGGGCCGCGCGGGCGGCAAACGTGCACGAATTGTTTGACGTGCAGGCAAATGGTCTTTTCACGGCGAGCTCCGATCCGTGCGCGGGAGCAGTTCCGACAGCGACACTAGTGCAATGCCAGCGTACCGGTGTGACAGCCGCCCAGTACGGAAGAATTCTCGATAGCCCGGCAGGCCAATACAACGCGCTTTTTGGTGGCAATCCCAATCTGAAACCGGAAACATCAGACAGCTATACCGTGGGATTCGTGTTTGAACCGATGCGAAACATGAGTGCGACGATTGATGCATTCGATATCAAGATAAAAGATGTGATTTCAACGCTTCCGCCAAACATCGTGCTTCAGAAATGTCTGTCATCGGGACAATTCTGTGACTTGATTACGCGCGACATCATTGGGTCATTTTGGGCGCAGCCCTCGGGCCGCATTGTCGCGACCAACGTCAACGTCGCCAAGGTGAGAACGTCAGGCGTCGATCTCGGATTTAATTATTTACACAAGCTTCAAGGCTTTGGCAGCGTTGGCCTCAACGTGAATGGCACCTTGATCACCAAGGCCGAGTACGAGCCGATCCCCGGCGGGGGCACCTATGATTGCAAGGGATTCCATGGGCCGACCTGCGGCGTACCCACGCCGAAATGGCGTTCCAAAGT
>JANOQY010000214.1:0-2577 GCA_031414995.1 Betaproteobacteria bacterium | reverse complement strand
ACCAACCGGAATGTTGTGCCGCGTAAATGCCTTTCCCCATGCGCGCGATTGCTCGCGGCCGGCGTCGCTGAGATTGCGCTGCGTTTTGCAATCATTGAGCTTATAGCCGGGTGGATCACCGATTCCCGGGACGGTTGCGGCGTGACGCAGCAGCACCACATGGCCGCCATTCTTGAGGGCGGCCCATATTGCGGCATGCTGTTCACTGCGCGCTGGCGCATCGTTTGCGTGGGCTGTGGCTGTAAATAATATTGCGGCAATGAGGATGAAGTATTTGGTCATTTTCTGGCGGTGATAAAAGGTGCATCGAGAATGCTGGATTGCAGAAGGGAGCAAAATCTCAACAATTTTGGTCAATGCGTTGATAGAGTACGTGATCCTTTAACAGTTCCGGAAACCATCCATGAAACCCACACACACTCAAGTCGCCATCGTTACTGGTGCCAGCAGCGGCATCGGCAAGGCGACAGCCCTTACTTTATTGAAAGCGGGTTACGCGGTCGTTCTGGCTGGCCGTCGTGGCGAATTGCTCAATCAGGTCGCCGCAGAATCAGGCGCAGGGGATCGCGCACTGGCGGTAGAGACGGATGTGGCGAACCCGGAGGCGGTGAAAAATATGTTTGCCCGCGCGTTATCGACATTTGGCCGGTTGGACTTGTTATTCAACAACGCGGGCACTGGCGCACCGGCAGTGCCAATCGAGGATCTGCCCGTTGAAAAATTGAAATCGGTCCTAGACATCAATTTACTCGGTCCTTTTCTTTGTACGCTGGAAGCGATCCGGATCATGAAATCGCAAGATCCGCAGGGCGGACGCATCATCAACAACGGCTCCATTTCTGCCCACGCGCCACGGCCAAATTCGGCACCCTACACCGCCACCAAGCACGCCATTACCGGTCTCACCAAATCGACTTCGCTCGATGGCCGTAAACACAATATCGCCTGCGGGCAGATCGATATCGGTAACGCCCACACGGAACTGGCCGCGCGGATGGCGCTCGGCGTGCCGCAGGCAAATGGTGAAATCGCAATCGAGCCCTTGATGGATGTGCAGATTGTTGCTGATGCGGTGCTGCACATGGCCAGCCTGCCGCTCACTGCCAACGTGCAATTCATGACCGTGATGGCGACCAAGATGCCGTTTGTGGGAAGGGGTTGATGGTAAGCAAGACTTGGGATTTTGACCTCTTTTCGCGGCAGAATTACCCGCACCGTTGAACGTTCACCTAGGAGACGAAGATGGCACATTATGTTGATGGCTTTGTTGTACCGGTACCGAAGAAAAACCTCGTCGCGTATCGCGCGTTGGCGCGCAAATGCGGAAAAATCTGGATGGAATATGGCGCGCTTCATTACACCGAATGCGTGGCCGATGACGTCAAGCCGGGAAAAGTCACCTCATTTCCACAGAGCGTGAAGTTGAAGGCTGATGAAACGGTGGTGTTCTCGTGGATCGTTTACAAATCACGCAAGCATCGCGATAGCGTCAACGCCAAAGTAATGGCTGATCCGCGCATCACTGCGATGGGCCCAAAGACAATGCCCTTCGACGGGAAGCGCATGTTTTGGGGCGGCTTTAAAAGTTTGGTCGAATTTTGAGGTCGCGCTTTAGTCGGCGCGTACTTTGCATCACATCGGTGGTCGCATTGGCGTTGATGCATATTGCAGCATCCGCAGCGCCTGAAAGCGCATCACCGCAAACCACGGCAAAAGGAAAGGCCATGACACAACAATCGGCAGGCACATTCGACGTAAAAATGGTTCCGCAACCTGCCGACACGACGGCAGCGGGCGAGGCCATTGGCCGCATGGTGCTCGACAAAAAATATCATGGTTCGCTTGATGCAACCGGCAAAGGCCAGATGCTGGCCATGCGCACCGCCGTTGACGGCTCGGCCGGCTATGTGGCGATGGAGCTGGTCGCGGGCAAGCTCGATGGACGCAGCGGCAGCTTTGTGTTGCAGCACAGCGGCACCATGAACCGTGGCGCAAAGCTACTGGTGCTAGGTGTGGTACCCGATTCCGGAACTGGCGAGTTGGTCGGGCTGGCGGGCACGATGGAGATCATCATTGCCGAGGGTAAACATAACTACCGGTTCGAATACAGCATCGCCAAGGGTTCAAACTAGCAAAGCGTTTGCGGAAATGGGCACCGCTGGCGTGCCAATGCGGCAACTGGCGAGCGAACGCCAGCAGTCTGTCGGATATGATTTGTAGGGGCCAACAGATGTCCCGAAACTGGCGCTCATCTTCCACCCACCGAGCAAATTCCATGGAAAACGAACGCGACGACTATCCACCCGGCATGCCCGAACGCGAGATCACCATCCGCCGCCGTGTGCACCGCATCGCCGAGTTTTATCAACACCTGCTGATATACGTGTTGGTGATCGGGCTGCTAACCGCTGTGAACGCCTACACAATCTATAACGGGTCCCAACCGAGCAAATGGTTTTCGTGGTGGGTAATGTGGCCCGCGATGGGTTGGGGGATCGGCGTGCTCACCCACGGCATTAGCGTACTTTCGGTATGGGGATTCTTCTCGCACGAATGGGAAGACCGCAAAGTGAAAGA
>JANOQY010000213.1:0-3214 GCA_031414995.1 Betaproteobacteria bacterium | reverse complement strand
GAATTTCATTGGCATGCCAAGGATACGGCGCGGCACTCGATTGATCCACGGAAACGCCTGAAAGTTTGCTGGCAAACCCGTGATTGATATCGCGATGATGCGCTTCATCGGCACGCACCAGGATGACGACATCGCGCAGCGTCGCGTCGGCGGGCAGCTTCCAATAGTGCTTGGCAATGTTGGGGGCAGGCACGTTCGGCGAACGACCTTCGTTGATTTCCTGCAGATATAGCGTGTAGCTGATGACCGCCTCTTCCTCGAAATAACCGACAACGCGATGGGCCGTACGTGACGACACCAGATACAGCAGGAAAAAGCCGACATAAAAAATCCATTGCGCGAGCATCACCGCCATGCGTTCAAAAAAAGTTGGCTTGGCGATCTCGATAAATGTCATCAGATGCATCCGTTCGTTCTCGGCTTCTTCCATCAGCGTACGAATCCAGCCATCGTCATCGACCATGCGGCGCAGGCTGGTGAGATGCTGGATCGTCGCGCCGACCATGCCGGGGACGGCGGCTACCGTTTCCAACACGATCGCACGATGACCATAACGCTTGGCAAAGAACGTGTCGGCGCAAAACCGAAGCAACTTTGTAAAACCCAATGCGAAGCGATCAGAGAATCCCGCAGGCGCGTGATGCACCAGCGCTTCGCGGGCCCACTCGTCGGATCTGGCGAGCAGGCTGGCGTTGCTATTGGAAGTGTTGCTCGGCATTGACGACTTACTGGACGCGACGTTCAATCACGATTTGCTCAACTTCTACCCGGCGATTTGGTTCCAAGCATTTAATCAAATCAACACGCTTCTTGTCCGTGCATTGAACGACAGGGTTGCTTTCACCTTTGGCAATGGCAGCCAAACGATTTGCCGCGATTCCCTTGTTGACCAAATAGGCTTTGACTGCATCAGCGCGACGCTGCGACAGTTTCATGTTGTAGGCCTCGCTACCCAAACGGTCGGTGTAGCCGGAGATGGTGATGTTGCTCAGTTGCGTGTTGCGGCTAAGTGCCAGCGCCACCTCGTCAAGCTTTGGCTGCGGCATGCTTAGTTCGGCGCTGTCGAATGCGAATAGCTCGGTAGCTGACAACGTAATGCGCTCAAAGCGTGGCGGTGCGGCAGGAGTAGCTGCGGGCGCAACGGCAACTGGTGGTGTGACCACAACACTTGGCGACGCTGCAACGGAAGGCTCAGGCGGTGTCATGCGGGCGATAGGTGCTGCGGCGCGTTTATCGAACGCATAAGTCACGCCGATGGTTGCCATGTTGGTATTGGCGCGGTCAAAGCCGAAGTTATTGCCGCTGCGCAGATAGCTATGCGAGCGACGCACATCGGCCTGCATTCCCCACTGGTCATTGAACGCAAACTGAAATCCCACACCGGCGTTCACATAAGGCGAAGTGCGTTCTGCCTGAAAGGCGCGGCGGTAGATATTGACCTTGTCGTTTTCAGCGCCGGCACCGATCAGCACGAAGGGGCGAAAGCTGCTGCGCGAGAGCATGTAAAGCCCGTCAACGCCAAGAGTATTTTGCTGGTAGCGCACGCCGCCAAAACGCTGGCGCGCGTAGCTGGTCCCGATCTGTATGTCCCACATTGGCGAGACCGCTTTGCCGAAGCGCAGCCCATAACCCTGGCCACGATGATCACTACCAAACCGTTCGTCAGGCGTGATCCTGTTGATGCTAGGCAGGACATACCAGGATGGGTTGTAGTCTTGGTTGTAACTAGTGCCGAAAACATTTGTTTGCGCAAGTGCATTGGCGGACACAACACATCCCATTAGCGCGACAGCGGCGGAGATGTTCTTGATGCTCTTCGGGTTTTTCATATTGACCTTGTGTGATAAAAAATTATGCCGCACGGCCCGGTATCGCGTTCGCTTACCGAGGGCCGCAGTGACAAATGCGTCACCGTCAGCGAAGCCACATAGTTGGCGATTTCAAGTTGGCCAAATATCGGACAGAGTGGTTTAAACCCGTAGGACATATGCGCATGTCCGGGCCGCATGTAAGCCAGCTCCTACGACGGTGTCGGGGATCGGCTGATAAACACAGACCGATGAACCACGCAATATGACGCATCGATTCTGTTTCGCGGAGGTCATATGAAAAGCAATTCACGTATTGTTGGTGCGGTACTGGTGGGCGTGGGTGCCTGGCTGCTTGGTTGCTACGTACAGAGCAATAAAAAGCAACATAAGAAACTGGCGGCCAAAACTCTCGCCAAAGAAGCTGTTCAATCCTGGGAAGGCGAAGGTGGCACGATAATCGACCCGGTACCGCGCTCTGCAACGAACTAAAGGTGATTGACGGGTTTTTGTGCGCTCGCCGATGCGGCGCTGTGTTTACTTGGGGCCTCAATTGACATGAATGTCGATAAAGCACCCACGCCTGACAACAGCGAACCTGCCAAAAACCTGATCAAGCTTCTTGGCCAGAACGAGCACGTCAAAGACCTGGTCGAAGAATGCGCGACAGAACTATCGTCGGCAAACAGCGTACTCAAGAGCGAGCTCGCCGAAAGCGGATCTCTGCCACGTGTGGAAATCGCGCTTAAAAAAAGCGAGGCCGTTGAAGACAAGGTGCAGGATGTTTCTGAAAAAATTTCCGTTGTAAATCAGGCGCTGCAGCACGAGGTGTTGGAGCGGCAAGTACTGGCGCATCAATTAGCCGACGTGATGGAACAAGAGAACGCCGCCTATCATGCCGCCTCCCACGATCCGCTGACAGGTCTGCCCAATCGGGCGCTCTTTAATGATCGACTAGAGCATGGGTTGGTACAGGCAAAACGGCACGGCTGGACGCTATCGGTGATGTTCGTGGATCTCGACGATTTCAAAATTATCAACGACGCGCATGGTCACCATGTGGGGGACGACGTGCTGAAAACGGTTGCGAAGCGACTTCAGGAAGTTACCCGCGTGGACGATACGATCTGCCGACATGGCGGTGACGAATTCGTGTGTTTGCTATTGGGAACACAAGACGAGCTAACGATCGCTCGGATTGCAAAAAAAATGATTCTGGCGATTCAAGCGCCGATTGAGGGAAGCACTGGTGAACCAAGTCCCCGTCCAAATATTCGATCAAGCATTGGCATCTCGATGTTTCCGAAAGACGGCACCACCGCAGCCGCATTGGTCAAAAGCGCAGATTTAGCGATGTACCGGGCGAAGCGAGATAAGTGCGGGTACGCATTCGCCGAGTAAGCGCT
>JANOQY010000212.1:0-2793 GCA_031414995.1 Betaproteobacteria bacterium | reverse complement strand
CAAAATCCATCGTGCCCCAGGGCTTCGGCGTGCCGATGTCGCCCAGATAGCCGGTGCAGTAGCGCGCCGGAATATTCATGCAGCGGCAAAACGTGATCGCCAGATGCGCGTAATCGCGGCAGACTCCCGTCTTGTCGTGGTATGCCTCCAGCGCTGTGCGGGTTCTGCGCGCGTGCTGATAGCCGAAAACAATATGGTGATGCACGTAATCACAAATCGCTTGGACTCGGCTCCATCCGGTTGGGGCGTTGCCGAAAAGTTGCCAGGCGGTCTCGGAGAGTTGGTCGGTTTCGCAGTAGCGGCTTCCGAGCAAAAATAGCAGCGTCTCTTCAGGTAAATCCTCCACAGCCAACTGTTGCGCCTGCGGAACAATCACATCGGGCTTGCCGGAATCTTTCACGATCACATCGGCAGACACGCGTATGCGTCCTTGCGGGGCGACGATGCGGGTGCACCAATTGCCGAAGCTGTCGCGATAGGCGGCGACCGGGATGGGTGGGTCAAACATCAAATCGTCGCGACCAGTAAGGTCCGATACCCGCGTGAAGTGCACATTCAAATTCAAAATCATGGGTGTTGGTTGCGGGCAGTCGTAGACCATCTCAAAGCCAACGCGAATTTTCATGATGGTTCTCCGGGGTGCTGTGGCTACTGATGTGTGGTCAGGGTGCGGCCACCGGGTAGGCGACCGTGATAAAAAAAATTGTTAACGAGCTATCCGGCGTTCACCAGCCAAGCTCAGGCAACTGGCGAAACACCTGCCGCGTGCCTTCACCCCATTCGCGGCTGAGCGCGGTGAAATAAGTGTCGCCCTCTTCGAATCGACGGCGTTTTTGCACTTCGAGGCTGTCGCGCTCATAGCAGAGCAGATCGATTGGCATCCCTACGGATAAATTGCTGCGCATGGTTGAATCAAACGAGACGAGCACGCATTTAATGGCATCCTCCATCGCGGTAAAGCGCGAAATGACGCGGTCGATGATCGGCTTGCCGTACTTGGTTTCACCAGTCTGGAAAAACGGCGTATCGATGCCCGCCTCGATGAAATTTCCTTCAGCGTACATCCGAAATAGTCGCATCGGCTCGCCGTTGATCTGGCCGCCGATGATGAACGAGGCATTAAACGACATGTCACTTTCTTCGAGGTATGCACCGTCGCGCCGCTCGATATCGCGCATCGCGTCGGCCACTAGCATGGCAACATCGAACATGGTCCGGGCATTCCAAAGGTTGGGGTTGCCGCTACCATCGTCGCAGCGCTGGTTCAATACGCCGATGACCGCTTGCGTGCCAGCCAGACTGCCGGAGCTCAACAACACGATAACGCGGTCCCCACGGCGCTCGAACACAGTCATCTTGCAGAACTTGGCAAAGTTATCCACACCAGCATTGGTGCGCGAGTCCGATGCGAACACAATGCCCTTGTCGAGCATTACGCCAATACAGTAAGTCATGTCACGTGCCTTTTGATCATTCGAAAATTGCTTTTGGGATACGCGCTGCAATCGCTGAAAGTGAATCCCGCCTGGATTGGATAGTGTCGCTTAACGCAACATCCAGCGCTGATTCAGATCGCATCATGGATACCTGTTTCGCATCACCATTTAGCACTTTCTTCGCGCCGCAGTTTGTGCGATGGCGCACAAATAGAAATTAGATGCTATTAATTGGCCAGTTTGTTCGGCGTTCCCGAAATTCGACCCAAACTCCAGCACTGGCGCACTTCTCCATTCACTTAGGAATCTGGGCGTTCGACTTGTCGCACTTTAGGTCGAATTGGAAGGGGTGAAGAGAAGCAGTCGCGGTACCCTTTGTTTGCGAAGACAAAAGGAGAAACCGTCATGCCGCCCCTCACCGAAGTGCAACGTTACCAGATTGAACACGACGTCAGGCTCGGATTGAGCAATCAGTTGATTGCCACCGGTATTGGCTGCTCTCGCCGTACCATTGAACGTGAACTGAGCCGATGTGGTGGTCGCGCCGACTATTGCGGTGAACACGCCCAAGCGCATCGCCGCCGGTGTGGTCTCAACAGTGCAGCCAATCATCCCACCGTGCCGGCAGAGCTGTGGCTACCGCTGGAGGCGGCTATCCTGCGAAAGCTCTCGCCGGAGCAGGTTATTCATGAACAAGCCACCAATGTCAGCGCGAGTGCACTTTATCGTTACCTGCGGCGACTCAACAAGACGCGCCATCTCAAGCAACTCAGGCACTACTCAGCCCGTCGGCGACGTGGCGGCAAGGCGGGCAAGATGGCCTGGGTTGGGCGGGCCAAAACCATTCATCAGCGTCCTCCAGAGGTGCTGACCCGCGACACGATAGGCCATCTGGAGTGCGACAGCATCGTCGGCAAGCGCAACGAACCCTGCAAAATCGTCGTGTTGCTGGATCGTGCCCTGCGCTATGTCCGGCTAGGCTGGGTACCCGATGGCACCGCCGCTGCGGTGGCGCGCCACATGGCGCGCTGGCAGTACGACGATACCGGCATCCCCATGCTGAGTCTGACGACAGATCAAGGCGTTGAGTTCTCGGCACTGCCGGCGCTATTGCCAGACCGTTTGTACGCTTGCGATCCGGGTAAGCCTTATCAGAAAGGTGCGGTCGAGCACATGAACAAATTGATCCGTCAGTACATCCCAAAGGGCAAAAGCCTGCGCCATGTCACCCAAGCGAGACTTGATTGGATTGCTAATGAGCTCAATCACCGGCCACGCAAACGCCTGGGCTGGATGTGCCCAGCTACGTTACTATCTAACCTGACCGCCGCAGCGACATGTTGAACGCCAACCTACC
>JANOQY010000211.1:0-17551 GCA_031414995.1 Betaproteobacteria bacterium | reverse complement strand
CGAGTTGCGCGTAGCGTTCGACCATGACGGTTTTCATGCCTAGATCTGCCGCGCGGAAGGCAGCGGAATAGCCGCCGGGGCCTGCGCCTAACACCAGGATTTCGCAGGTCACATCGACATTGCCGGTGTAAGAACTTGCGGCCGGTGCTGGCGCTTTTACTCCCTCTCCCTTGGGAGAGGGTTGGGGTGAGGGAGCGGCAGGCTCGGGTGGTGCCGGAGCCGAAGCCACAATCCCAGCCTCGCTTGCCTCCAATACCAACACCAAACTCCCCATCGACACCTTGTCACCAATCTTGACCTTCAATTCCCTCACCACACCCGAATGCGTGGAAGGCACCTCCATTGTCGCCTTATCGCTCTCGAGCGAGACTAGCGAATCCTCTTTCTTGATGGTGTCGCCTACCTTCACCAGAATTTCAATGACGGGAATATCGGCAAAATCACCGATGTCCGGGACCTTTACGTCGATAAGATTTGCCATGTCCGCCCCTTAAAGTACGAGCTTGCGGATATCGGACATGAGCCCCGCCAGATAGGTCGAGAAACGTGCGCCGGATGCCCCATCAACCACACGGTGATCGTAGGAAAGCGACATCGGCAGAATCAGCCGCGGCACAAATTCCTTGCCGTTCCAGATCGGTTTCATGGATGCTTTTGAGACGCCCAGAATCGCGACTTCCGGCGCATTGATGATCGGCGTGAAGAACGTGCCGCCGATGCCGCCGAGTGAGGAAATTGAGAAGCAGCCGCCTTGCATTTCCGTCGGCGAGAGCTTTCCTTCGCGCGCCTTGGCGGAAAGCTCGGTCATTTCTTTGGCGATGTCGATGACTGATTTTTGATCGGCGTTTTTGATCACCGGCACGACGAGTCCGTTGGGTGTATCCGCCGCAAAGCCGATATTGAAATATTTTTTCAGGATCAGGTTTTCGCCACCAGGCTCAAGCGAAGAATTGAATTCTGGGAATTTCTTTAGCGCCGCCACGCTGGCCTTAATCAGGAAAGCAAGCATGGTGACCTTGACCCCGGACTTGGCAATCTCTTCATTTGTCTTCACGCGGAATGCCTCAACCTCGGTGATGTCTGCCTCGTCCTGCTGCGTGACGTGCGGAATCATCATCCAGTTGCGCGCTAGATTGTTTCCTGACAATTTTTTGATGCGTGAAAGCGCACGTGTTTCGATGGCGCCGAACTTGGTGAAATCTACATGCGGCATCGTCGGGAATGCGAAGGCGCCGCCCGTTGCCGCACCGCCTGCGGGCTTGGCCAATTCGGTTTTGACAAAACCTTTGACGTCATCCTCGTTGATGCGGCCCTTGTTGCCTGAGCCTTTGACCTTGGTGAGATCCACGCCAAATTCACGTGCGAGTTTTCGTATCGAAGGGCTGGCGTGAACACTCGCAGTGACAACGCCATGATCTGTGGATGTCGTAGCAGGTGCCGGGCTGGGGGCCAATACTGGCGGGGGTTTTGGAAGTGCTGCCTCTGGAAGCCGCGCCGGTGCTGGCGTCTGAGCCTCTGCAGCTTTTGCTCCCTCTCCCTTGGGAGAGGGTGGTGGTGAGGGAGCAGCCGTAACCCCCGCGCTTTCCTCAAGCACCAACACTAAACTTCCCATCGACACTTTGTCGCCCAGCTTGACCTTAAGCTCCTTCACCACACCCGCATGCGTGGACGGAACCTCCATCGTCGCCTTGTCGCTCTCAAGCGAAACAAGCGAATCTTCTTTTTTCACCACATCGCCCGGCTTGACCAGAATTTCGATCACGGGAATATCGTTGAAATCACCAATATCAGGAACTTTTACTTCGACGAGATTTGCCACGCAAATGCTCCTTCTTGTTTTTTATTTAGACAGTCCACGGTGCCGGTTTGGCAGGGTCAATGCCATATTTTTTGATCGCATCTGAAACCACCTTGGCTTGAATTTGCCCGTCATCGGCCAGTGCTTTCAGTGCGGCAACGACAACGTAGTAGCGATTCACCTCGAAGAATTTGCGCAGTTGTTTTCTGGTATCTGAGCGCCCAAAACCGTCGGTGCCGAGCACGGTAAATTTGCGGTCGCCAACGTATGGCCGGATTTGATCGGCAAATGAACGCATGTAGTCAGTGGATGCAATGGCCGGCCCTTTTCTGCCTTTGAGCAGTGTGGCCACATGCGATAACTGCGGTTTGTCTTCCGGATGCAATAAATTAATCCGCTCGACCGCCATACCGTCGCGACGCAACTCGGTGAATGACGTGCAGCTCCACACGTCCGAGGCCACACCCCAATCGAGTTCAAGCAATTCTGAAGCGGCAATCACTTCGCGGAAAATACTGCCCGAGCCCATCAATTGCACGCGCGGTTTTTTCGCGTCCGGCCCTTCGCGGAACAGATACATGCCCTTGAGAATATGCGCCTCGGCACCTTTTGGCATTGCCGGGTGCGTGTAGTTTTCATTCATGACGGTGATGTAGTAGTAGATGTGTTCCATCTTCTCGTACATGCGCTTCAAGCCGTCGTGCATGATGACCGCCAGCTCATAGCTGAACGTCGGGTCGTACGATATGCAATTGGGAATCGTCGCCGACATCAAATGGCTGTGACCATCCTCGTGCTGCAAGCCTTCACCGTTCAGCGTCGTGCGCCCTGAAGTGCCGCCAAGCAGGAAGCCGCGCGCCTGCATATCGCCAGCGGCCCAGGCCAGATCGCCCACGCGCTGGAAGCCGAACATGGAATAGAAAATAAAGAACGGAATCATGTGCTGGCCGTGATTGGCGTAGCTGGTGCCTGCCGCCATCCACGAGCAAAACGCGCCGGCTTCGTTGATGCCCTCCTGCAAGATTTGCCCGGCCTTGTCTTCCTTGTAGAACATCAACTCGCCGGAATCTACCGGTTCATAGAGTTGCCCGACCGCAGAGTAAATGCCCAGTTGGCGGAACATGCCTTCCATGCCGAAGGTGCGTGATTCGTCAGCGACGATAGGTACCACACGGGGCCCTAGTTCCTTATCGCGGAGCAGGGCGCTCAGCGCACGAACGAACGCCATTGTTGTGGAAATTTCGCGTTCTTCGGTGCTTTTGAGCAGCGGCTCAAACATCGCTAAATCCGGCACATGCAACGCAGGAATATTGTGGTGCCGCACTGGAAACGAACCACCTAGCTTTTCGCGTGACGCTTTCAGATACTTCATCTCGGCCGAGTCTTCGGGCGGCTTGTAGAAAGGAATATCGGCGATCACGTCATCGGCAATCGGGATGTTGAAGCGATCACGGAATTGCTTCAGCGATGCCAGATCCATTTTCTTCTGCTGATGTGTCGCCATCTGGCCTTCGCCCGCCTTGCCCATGCCGTAGCCCTTGACGGTCTTGGCGAGAATGACGGTCGGTTGGCCCTTGTGATTCACGGCAGCGGAGTACGCTGCGAAAACTTTGTACGGATCGTGGCCGCCACGTTGTAGACGCCAGATGTCGTCGTCCGACATCGATGCCACCATTTTTTCCAGCTCCGGGTACTTGCCGAAGAAATGTTTGCGTACATAGGCACCGTCGCGCGCCTTGTAGTTTTGGTATTCGCCATCGACCGCTTCCATCATCCGCCGTTGCAGGAGGCCATCGGTGTCTTTGGCGAGCAAGGGATCCCAGTAGCGTCCCCAAATCGCTTTGATGACGTTCCAGCCGGAGCCTCGGAAATCCGCTTCGAGTTCCTGAATGATTTTGCCGTTGCCACGCACCGGACCATCAAGGCGCTGCAGATTGCAATTGATCACGAAAATAAGATTGTCGAGTCCTTCGCGAGCCGCCAGTGCTATTGCGCCCAATGACTCCGGCTCATCCATTTCGCCATCGCCCATAAAGGCCCATACCTTGCGGCCTTCGGTGTTGACGATGCCGCGGTTATGCAGGTACTTCATAAAGCGCGCCTGATAGATCGCCTGGATCGGACCAAGCCCCATCGACACCGTCGGGAACTGCCAGAAATCGGGCATCAGCCAGGGATGCGGATAGCTGGAAATGCCATCGCCATCCACTTCCTGGCGGAACTTCACCATTTGATCTTCAGTGAATCGTCCCTCCAGGAAAGCACGCGCATAAACGCCGGGAGAAGAGTGGCCCTGCATAAACACCAGATCGCCACCGTGTGTCGCTGAAGGCGCGTTCCAGAAATGATCGAAGCCAATATCGTAGAGTGTGGACGCCGATTGATAGCTCGCGATATGTCCGCCGAGTTCTGAGCTTTCCTTGTTCGCGCGCAATACCAGCGCGACTGCATTCCATCGGATCAGCGAACGAATACGGTATTCCATTTCCTGATCGCCCGGCAGTGCATCTTCTGCGTGGGGAGGTATTGAATTGATGTACGCGGTGTTCGCGGAGTAAGGCAGGTATGCGCCTGAGCGCCGCGCTTTTTCGATCAGTTTTTCAAGCAGAAAATGCGCGCGCGCCGGACCTTCAGCCTCCAGTACACCTTCCAGCGCTGCGATCCACTCGCGTGTTTCCTGCGGGTCACCATCGTTCTCAAGGAAGCTGGGCCGGTCCATGAAAATCTCCTCATCTAATTGTTATGTGAATTCAGTTGCAATATTAGACCGTATTCGAGCTTTATCTGCCAAGTGTGCGTAAGAACAGCACTTGTGTCCAATTTAGTGGAATCGGTTTCCCCGGTCTTTTGGGGTAACAGAATTACCGGACCCTGAAACGTCGAACACGCCAGACAAAATCCCGCACACCTCGAGTAGCCACTCCCGAATGCGGCGCATAACGCAGCGCCACATAAGATTCAAACAGCGGAGCCGCCTGATCCGCAATGTTCGGTTGACGCTCACGCAAGCGCTGCCAATAGTCCAACGGCCCCTCATGCGAGGCGCGCGTTATACCGGTCTTGGCCAGTTTGCCGCACAAGCGATCATAGGCCGCCACAATCGGCTCTTTGCGAGTTTGTATGGCGCGCACGTACAAGAAAATCCCTGCCACCCCGCCTGTTGATAGCACGGCAACAATCAGCCAAATCGCCATCGAGCGCCAATCAACCTCCCGCATCCCCAGACCTTCAAGCAGGTCTTTCTGTCGGTCTTGGCTGAAACCCACCACCCAGCGATTCCACTGTGTGTTCATTGCATCCCATGAATATCCAATTTGCCGCAGCAAGCCCAGCTTGTCAGCGTCGATCAACGTATTCATCACACCAATTGGCCCGAATGCCTCGGACATGCCGCGGTTGATGCGTAATGGCGATACCGCGAAGGTGGGGTCAACGCGCACCCAGCCCAGATCAGCAAACCAGACTTCCGACCACGCGTGCGCCTCGGCTTGCCGCACCACCAATTGCCGAGTGATCGGATTGACCTCGCCGCCCTGATAGCCTGTCACCACCCGCGCAGGTATTCCCGCCGCACGCAAGAGCAGCACAAAGCTGCCAGCGTAGTGTTCGCAAAAACCTTTCTTGGTGTCGAAAAAAAACTCGTCAACCGGATTCGCACCTAAGCGGGGCGGTTCAAGCGTGTAGTCGAATTCCTTGTTGTAACGTGCGAGCAGCGTTTCTACCAGCACCTTCGGGTCTGGGTTATCCAGCCGGAGTTGTTTGCCGTAGGCAATGGCGCGCGGATTTAGCCGTGCATCATAATTTAAATACGGCTGCAACTCTTGTGTCTTCAGGTCAGTGCCAACGACATAGCGTAAATGTGATGTGATGTCGTACGCTTTCAGATTTGCGACCGGTTCCCGCGAGCGCAATTGAAAATCGCCTAGGAAATAAGCGTTTTCTGGCGCGCCAGCGGGAAGGTCCAGCGCGAATAGCCAGAGTTTATTGTGCGGTTGCAGCGTCACCGTGTAGCGGGTTGGCGGGCCTTGCGGCGTGTAGTCAAGCTTGGCACGACGGGCAACCGGGTACATGCGCCAGGCACGTCCATCTTGCTCACCCAGCACAGGACCGCGCCAGTACAGATCCTCGGTTTGCGGTACCGGGCCTTCAAACTCAACACGAAACGCGACCGCTTCCGAGATGGACAGTTTGCTGATATCGCCCGGTGCCATGCTGTCCGAAAGCCCCGTTTGTGAGCGTTCATCCTGCGGCATGCTCCAGAGTGCCCCGGAGACGCGCGGAAACAGAAAAAACAGCACCAGCATCATCGGGATGGCTTGCAGCAACAGCCATCCAGCGGGTACCAGCCGCTGTTTCAATGTCGCCTCGGTGTTGATGCGGTTAAAGCCAATCAGGGCCGCAATGATGATCCATACGCAGATGAACATGTAGAGACCCATCATGATCGTCTGCGAGTACATGAAATTGGTCATCGCGAGAAAAAATCCCATGAAAATCGGGATCATCGCGTCGCGCTTCATGCGCATCTCCAATACTTTCAGACACAGCATGATAATCAGCAGCGCGACGCCGACCTCACGACCGAACCAGCGACCGTATTCAAGCCTTGCGCCGACTGCAACCGCAACCGCAATGAGCCCCATCAGCCACCACGGCGGCACCCGCAACGCATGTCTTGCGATCCACCAGCGCCATGCCCCGGCAGCGATACAAATCGTGGTGACCCAGATCGGCAAACGTAGCGCGTGTGGCGCGATCACAAATGCCATGCCGACGAGCAACCAAGTAATGTTTGCGAGGGTCAGTGCGCTCTGATTCAGCATGGCTGCTTAACCGTCAAGACCATAAATAGCGAGCGCGTGCAGGCAATCATCGCGATGTTTCGGCCCCAGCATCGGGCGGATGCTGCGCGCTGGCAGCCTCAATCCATATGGTAGCTGCGAACGCTCTGCTTCAATCACCCACCACGTGAGCCGCCCCAGACGTTCTTCCATCGACAAGCCGATTAGTGCATCGTAATCAAGCCATAAATCAGCGCTTGCCGTTGAGCCAAATTCTTTTACCAACAATCCCTGGCCGCGCGCCAATGCTTTCCACGCGATTTGACGTGGCGTGTCGCCGGCCCGATATGCCCGCAGCGATTGGAACTCTTCATCACCCCTGACCGGAACATTACCTTCGCCCTTGGCGCGCATGTCGAGTGGCAATGCGCCTGCGCCCGGGTCGGGCTTTGGATAGACCAGACAGGTCATGCCGAAATCGACGTACGACCATGCGTGGAACAAGCCCACCGGGTACTCGGTAAAAATCTCCAAGCGACCACATTTCAGATAACCACGTTTCGCCGCTCTCATCGGCACCTGAAACGTTGTGCTGGTTTTTTCATTCGCATCGCCGAATTCCGGCTCGGCACCACGAATCTGCGCGTGTTTAATGCCAATTGCATATCGGGGCAGCGTGAGATTGGCGAGTACGATAGCAAAATGGGCGGTTTCGCCTGCGAACACGGGCTCCACCTTGCCGGGGCTGATGGACAGCCTGAGCAGATTACGAAACGTGTGCAGCATCGCAATGCTGCCCATGCCTGCCAGCAAAAAAGTGAGTAGATAACCGAGTGAGAGGCTGTAATTGATCGAGGCGATCAGCAATAGCACCAGTACAAAGGCAAAGAAATAGCCGGTGCGTGAGGGAAGGATAAAAATGCGGCGCTGGATGAGGACGACCGGCGGATGCTCAGGAAAGCGTGCGCGGAAAATCCAGTCGGAAATACGTTGGCGGAGGTTGAAGGTGAAGCTGGCGAGCATGTGATGGTTTGGTTCGCAGTGGGCGAAAGATGTACTATTTCTTCACTACCGCACAGCCTTTCAGTTTCCGCTGGAAATTGCGTACGGCCATCATTTCGGGGCTGTCCGACGCGGTTCCCTTGGTCACTTTTGACGCCTTGCTTTGAAATTCGATCATGTTATCGTTCAACGTATTGAGTCGTTCCTGACGCAGTTTCCAGAGGGATTCCGATTTTTTGAGTTCTCCGCTGCGCTGGGCGATATCGACTTCGGCAGCGAGGCGTTCGCGCTCACACAGACGTGGCTCGTAATCGGCCAACAAGGTTTCAAGTTGTTTCATTGAGGCGATGGCAGGCGCGGTCGTAACCCCTGCGGTTGCCCTTGGTTTTGAGAGCGATTCTTTGTCGGTCTCGCACGCCCGGTCGCTATATTCAATCTTGCCGTCAGCACCTTTGCATTTGTAGTTTTGCGCGTTCGCGGTTGACTGCATCGCGAATAGCAGAACGAATGTGAGACTTCCGACAGCGCTACCAAATGTGATATTTTTCATTCTTGTTCCCAATGAAGTTTCTGAATTTGCGCGCGTGCTTGCTCGTGCATCGTCACGGTATTGGTACAGCACGAATAAGTTCCTGCGCAGGGTCGAGAATCTTCGTGTCGCCGTTAGTCACTGAGCGCAGGCGGTGCCCAACGACCGCAGGGGCCACCACCTGCACGTCTTCAGGTAACACCTGATTTCGCCCAGACATCAACGCCCACGATTGTGCGGCACGCAACAGGGCAAGGCCGGCGCGGGGCGACAGGCCCATTTCAAAATGCGCTGAATCTCGAGTGTGGAGCACCAGCGCCTGCACGTAATCAACCAGTGCGTCGGACACAAAAATTTTTGCGACATCTTTTTGTAGTGCGGTCAATTCCTCCACCGACATGGCAGTGGTGATGCGGGCGATCAGATCGCGGCGATCCACGCCTTTGAGCAGTGCTCGCTCGGCAGCTCTATCCGGGTAGCCCAGCTTGATGCGCATCAGGAACCGGTCAAGTTGCGATTCCGGCAGCGGAAATGTACCAATCTGGTGTGACGGGTTCTGCGTGGCAATGACAAAAAACGGCTCCGGCAGCTTCATCGTTTCGCCATCTGCCGTCACCTGATGCTCTTCCATCGCTTCGAGCAACGCACTTTGTGCCTTGGGTGAGGCCCGATTGATTTCATCGGCAAGAATTACCTGCGAGAAAATCGGCCCCGGATGAAAACGGAAGGTGCTTGAATCGCGATCAAAAATAGACACGCCCACCACGTCGGCTGGCAATAGATCGCTCGTGAACTGGATGCGCTGATATTGCAGGCCTAACAGGCTGGCCAGCACATGCGAAAGGGTGGTTTTGCCAACACCGGGCACGTCCTCAATAAGCAAATGGCCGCGCGCCAGAATGCAGCACATGGCCATTTTGATTTGCTGGTCTTTGCCGAGAATGATCTCACCAGCGCGCAGCAGCACATTGGCAAGCGGGGTGTGAACGAGTTGTTTTTCGAAAAGTGAAACGGACATGGACAATCCTGAGGTTGCACGTTCATGGTTGAACGGTGATTTTACGCGGCTTACGCGCAAACGATTCGAATCAAATCGTATTTGTGAATTACGTGGCGGCAGAGCGAACGGATGCTCACTTGCCGTTTTTGCAATTATGTATTTGCAAGCCAGTCCAGTATGTGACACGCTAAGGAACCAATCGTTTCCAGACACAAGATAACTCAAATGACCACCGCATTTATCACGCATCCAGATTGTCTCAAACATGAAATGGGGCCGCACCATCCTGAGTGTCCGGCGCGCCTGCAGGCTGTTTACGACGCGTTCGAGCAGTCGGGCCTGATGCCAAAGTTGCGCCGCATTGAGGCACCACTTGCCAGCGTTGCGCAGCTTGCCGCTGTTCATGCGCCCGATTACGTGGATGCGATTTTCGCCGCGGCACCGACAAACGGCTACGCTGCGCTGGACCCGGACACATCAATGAATCCGTACTCGCTGATAGCCGCCCAGCGTGCAGCGGGGGCGGTGATCAAGGGTGTGGATCTGGTGATGGCGGGCGAAGTCGACAATGCGTTTTGTGCAGTGCGCCCGTGCGGGCATCACGCCACGCACGACCGGTCAATGGGATTCTGTATTTTTAATAACGTCGCCGTCGGCGCTGTTCACGCGCTTGAAACGCACCAGCTTGATCGCGTCGCCATTCTCGATTTTGATGTGCACCACGGCAATGGCACCGAAGATATATTTACAGATGATGAACGTGTGATGCTCTGTTCGAGCTTCCAGCATCCGTACTATCCCGGCACCGGTGCCGACACCGGCAACGCCCACATCGTGCCGACACCGCTAGCCGCGAGAACCAGAGGCCCCGCTTTTCGTGCCGCGATTGAACGCACATGGTTTCCTGCGCTGGAGAAATTCAAACCGGAACTGATCATCATCTCAGCCGGTTTTGACGCCCACACCGATGATCCGCTGGCATACCTCGAACTGGTTGAGGATGACTACACATGGATCACGCAGCGCATTCGCGAAATGGCAGATACTTTCGCCGAAGGGCGCATTGTCTCCGCGCTCGAAGGTGGCTATAGCCTGAGTGCGCTGGGGCGCAGCGCGGTCGCGCATGTGCGGGCGTTAATGTAGGAAACTCTCGCGCCGACGCGCTTTCACAGACATTTTATGGCTGGAAGGGTCGCGGAATGGCGATCTGTGTGGTGATGCAATGACGAAGGATGCGACCGTACCCCTTTGCGTCGATACGGGATGGCGTTTCGTTCGCGGTTATGTCGAGTTCGATGAAGTCGGCACAACTTTACCAACTAAAATTAAAGCTGGGTCATTGAATCTTATGCAGCAAAATGCGGTCCGAGTAAACTAGTTGTAATTTGGTTAGAGATATCACGGAAAAGGTGGGCAATAAATGCAACGTTTGATCCAGATTATTTATATAAGCCGTTCAACCTTTACGCCGTCGGGGTTGACAATGGGTATTGAACCGAACGTTGCGCGTATTCTTGCGAAATCGCGTATCAATAATCGTCGCAATGGCTTGGTCGGAGTTTTATATTTTGGCGATGGTTGTTTTTTTCAGTGTCTCGAGGGCGATGAAGCTGCGGTTGATGCACTGTACGCACGTTTGCAGTCCGACATCCGCCACAAGGACATAAAACTATTTTCACGCAAGCAGATAAGCGCGCTCTCATACGCCGACTGGTCGATGAAGTATGTTCCGATTGAACAGGAAATGAGTCGTCTGCTGATAAAGGGAGGATACAAAAAATTTGATCCGTACCAGTTCGACGACGCAATGATTCAGGACGTGATGTCCTTATTGCATATCACCGCTGATCCCACCGCGGCCGGTAAAGTCGAGGGAATGATTCAACAATCGATTGAGACGCCGACTGCTGAAAACGCAGGACGTAGGTGGGGGCTGGTCGCGATTATCGCCGTAGTCACAATAATCGGCATCGCGGCATTTGCGTTTTACAAATAGCCACGGCCCACAGCAACGGACATGAACGGCGGCAGTAATTGGACTTTCAGTCCAGCCAGTTGATCGTTTCCACCTGTCCGCAGGCTTCGAAAAGCGGCTTGCTGAACAGGTAGCCCTGCATCAAAGATATGCCGATGCGACGAAGGAATCGATATTCCTCGACAGTCTCGACGCCTTCAGCAATGATGCGGATGCCAAGTTCTTTGCAAATCTGCACGACGCCGCGCGCGATCACCTGCTTGGCGTGGCGCTGATCGATGTCGCGTATCAGTTCCATGTCCAGCTTGATGATGTTCGGTTGAAACTCTGCTAACAGGTTTAAACCGGCGAAGCCCGCGCCGAAGTCATCGATCGCCGTCAGAAACCCGATCCGCTGGTATTCGCGAAACACCTCAGCCAGCCATTTGCCGTCGCTGATATCCTCGCCCTCGACTGTCTCAAACATGATGCGCTCGAGCGGAAAACCGTGAGTACGTGCCGCCTCAAGGGTAGTACGGATACAAACTTCTGGCCGGTAGATTGCATTCGGCATGAAGTTGATCGACAACATGGTTTGCATATTCAGCTGCGCAGCGGTCTTGATCGCTTTGACGCGGCAGGCCTGGTCAAAACGGTAGCGGTTGGCCTCGTTGATTTGCGACAGCACGCTGACAGCCGCCTCGCCGTTTGAGCCTCGAACCAGCGCCTCATGCGCAAATATCTGCCGCGCCTCAACGTCGACAATCGGTTGAAAGGCATAGCTGAATTTGAATGCCAGACGCTCGCTGCTGCCGCAGTCGCCGCACGGCATATCGTCGTCACCGAGGGAAAATTCCGTGGTGCGTAATTTTATATTTTTGATCATTTTGATTGCAGTTTTTAACATCTGCAGTCGATATACCGGCTACGAGGTGTGCGCTGCGCTATGCAACTAATGAAGGGAGCATCAAAGGGTCGGACTTTTGAGATTCAGTTCATGCTGACCCATTTAACTCTTAAAAGCGAGCGATAGTTTCTTTGCATTTTGCATGACGGCTTGTGCGCGTTGTTTGCTCGATGACTAATACAGCGCGACTTTCTGGTGGTTGCAACGTGTCCCTTCACGCTAGTTTTTCGTTTTTACACAACCTCAGTTCGTGCTTAACCTGCCGATGTGCACATGGACTAGTCCATTGATTCAACGTGGTTGGATCAGCGCCGCGAATATCAAGGCGAACGGGAATGGATTTCTAGAAGTTCTCAACATTTGATAAAGGCGTGCTTAAAGCGGTGAAGCAACACGAACACCCCGCAATCGTGCCCATCCTGGAATCCGCTGCTCCATCTTTCGCGTGATGTTTTCATGCACCCGCTGTTGAAAATCGGGTGACACAGAGCTCACCGGAAGTTCCACTGCGCGTACTGAAACACTCGCTGCTGTTGTGCCGGTGGGCACGTTTATCGGCGTCATGAAGACGTCATTTCGATTCACCAGATTGGCATCGTTGGTGCGCACGTAAAGCGGATAGAAACTATTACCTGCACTGGCCAGGCCCATGTAGTCGCCCAAAAAAAAGCCACGCGCGACTGGTGCAACGTTCAAATTGAACGAGGCCGTGACGCGTCGGTCAGTCCAATTGACGCCATCTCGTGAAGTCGCGAGCCAGTAGTCGGTCAATAGTGTGGCGGGGTCGGCGGTATTGCCGCGCATATCAAAGTAACTAACGCCGATGGTGCCGTCAGCGCGGGCATTGATGCTTGGGATGAGGCCTTGCACGTTGGGGTCACCATTCACGCGACCCGGTGCAGTCCAGGTTAGCCCGCCGTCGGTAGAACTTGAGAATGCAATCCCATCGCGCGCACCGTTGCTAAAGCGTGCGTCCTGCCATGTGACGTAAAGTTGTCCCTGCGGGCCGACCGAAATTTGTCCGAGGAACGCACTGTCGCGAATTGCCGTGCCGGTTTCCGGATCGCGCGTGCCGATGCCGAGAAAATTGGAGACGGTAATGGGCTGCGACCAGGTCAATCCTTTGTCGGCTGATCGCATCACTGCAAAAGAACCGACCGAACTTCCGGCTACGGTATTAAGTCGTGTGAAAAAATTAATGAGAGTACCGTCGGGCAAGACGGCAACAATATTGCCGATGGTCTGGTTGCCGACACCGGGGTCAAAAATAGCGCGGGCCGGTTCCCACGTCGCACCGCCATCGGCTGTGCGTGCAAAAAATGTCGGGCCGCGATTGTCCGATGTTAAGCGGTCCCACACCGCATACACGTAGCTCGAGTCGGTCGGGTCTGCGGTGATGGTGTTCTTGTCGTTGAAGAAAAGTTCAGTGTCTCGAATCAGCGTCGTCGCGGTACTCCAGTTTCGTCCGCCATCGGTAGACCGGAACACTAGCATCGCGGATGCTGAGCCGGGCTGGAAAGTTGCGCCGCTAATTGCTAGCGACATTTGGTATGCAGTACCGTTTGGCGAAATCGTGACCCAGGGATCAGATGCGCGCTCATAGTCGCCGCCATTGGCAGTATTGCCGCCGCCGCAGCGCGACGCAGGCAATGCGCGACTTGTCCAGGTAGCGCCCGCATCGAATGAAAATCCCACTGCGGTTCCTTGCGCACCGCCATTCGACCATCTGTCCTGTTGCCAACTGCCGATCAGATTATTCGGGCTCGTCGGGTTGATCGCCACATGCGGCTCAACTTCTGAATTGTTGTACAGCGTGCCGGGGTTGGTGACACCGGCGCAGCCGGCAGAAAACCCCGATGCTCCAGTGACAAGCCCGGCTGGTGCTGGTGGTGTGGTAGGCGTTGGGGACGGCACGGTTGTCGTCGGTGCTGAACCGCCGCCACCAGAACATGCCGCTAGCAGGCCCAGTGCAGTGATTGCCAATTGAATCAGGCGAACCCTCAAGGTAGTGAACATGGTTTTGCAGTTCCCGCAAACGGTGCTTTGCATTGTAACCACTCGCAACGAAACCAATTGCAACTGATCGCGACAACGCCTGTAGCAGCGTGTTTGCTGATTGATGGGTACTATGCGGCGTGAGTGGCTTACGACTTTCTGCGTTATTTTTTGCGGTGAGCATGGAGGTTCCACCGCCGACCAATGCGCAGGAGAAAAAAATGAGAGACCCGATGAAAACATTGTCACGATTACTGATGTTGATGTTTTTTGGTGCGTACCTAGCGTACGCGCAAACATCATCAACCATTGCTCCTGCGGCGCAGACACCTAAACCTGTGCCCTGTATTGCCAGCGAATATCGTCAGTTTGATTTCTGGATCGGCGACTGGGATGTCACAGTGTCGAATGGCAAAGTCGCCGGTACAAATCTGATCAAGCCCATTCTCGGAGGTTGTGTGTTGCACGAAAACTGGAATGGGAATGGCGGATTTGTCGGGCAAAGTTTTAATGGTTATGACGCCACGCGAAAAATTTGGCGTCAAGCATGGGTCGACGGGCAGGGCGGCTCATTGATCCTCGAGGGTAATTTTGAAAATGGCCGCATGACGCTGTCGGACAAAGATACGTCAGCGAAATCAGGAGCCAATGTTGTGAACGAAATTGCATGGACAATGTTGGCAGACGGCGCTGTCCGTCAATTGTGGCGAACGTCCGCTGATGGCGGCAAAACTTGGGTAGTCGCCTTTGATGGAAAATACGTTCGCTCAGCGCGACCGCAACCGACCACCGCAACCGGATAACTCGCCAAATATTTTATAAACACAAGGACTGGCGGGCGTTTCAGACAATAAAGTGTCTGAGATGCCCGCTAATGCTAGAGTTTGATGAATTAATTCACGCTTATTGCCAGCACGCCGCTATTCACTGCGTGTGCAATCAACCGCGCTTGTAAATGATTTTCTTGGTACCGCCGTCGCAGGTGCCAACCACGCGGGAGTCGGTGGCTTCTTCTTTTGGAATGATCAGCAGGGTGTATTTCGTCACACCCTTGCTCGCGAGCTTGGTTTCAATTTGTGCGACAACTGACTCACAGCTTGTCTTGCCGTTTGTCTTGCCAACTGCTTGCCCGTTGACGGCGCAGAGCAACATTGCAAACACGATGATTGGAAACGTGGATTTCATTTCATCTCTCCAGTGTGGCAAGAAACAGTAGAGCTGCTTTGTACAGATTGGCTCAGTCTTTCGGAACGATCAAAATCTTGCCGTCGCGTTCGCCTGCCGCAGCGGCGGCGACAGCTTCTTTGATTTGGCTGATGTCGTAAGTCGCGTGAACGCGCGCACTTAATTTTCCAGTCGCAATCAATTTTGCCAGTTCACTGAATACTGCTATTTGTTGCGGCGGTGTGGCTTTGCGAAACCACAGCGCCAACCAGAATCCGCGCAGCGTCACATCGCGAAAGACGAATGTTGATGGCGAAACCACGCACGCCTCGCCACTCATCATGCCGTAGTTCACCAGCACGCCACTTTCGGCAAGAGTTGCTGCGAGATGGTCGGTCGATTTACCGCCGACGGCATCAATGCCCAGACGAATTTTCGCGCCATTTGTTGCGGCGGCAACTTGTTTGGCCAAACCACTGCTATCGACCAGCACCACGTCACCACCCATGGCCTTTACGGCGGCAACGGCGGATTCCCGGCGCACAATATTGACGGTTTTCAAGCCGCGAATTTTGGCAAGCTGGATCAGGTATTCGCCAACGCCGGAATTGGCGGCGTTCTGTATCACCCAGTCGCCCGGTTGCAGATCGACAAACTCTTTAAGCATCAGATAGGCCGTCGGCGGGTTTACGGTCATCATCGCCAATTGCAGCGGATCGACGCCATTGGGCAGCGGCATCAGCTTGCCTGCGTCGGCAACCATGTGGCTTGCCCAGGTGCCAGCGCCGACGGGCAGCAACACCGTCTGGCCAACAGCAGGAGCAGTCACGCCCGGCCCCAGTTCAGCGACCACACCCACGCCTTCATTGCCACCGATGGCGGGTAATGGCGGCAACATGCCGTAAACGCCGGTGAGCGTCAGCACGTCAGATGGATTGATCGGCGCTGCCAATACTTTGATCAACACTTGCCCCGGGCCAAGTGGCGGTAATGTGAATTCAACGGCTGCGATGGAGGCTTGCGGGGCTGGTCCGCGTTCTGTGTATTGTGCGCGTTGCATTTTGGGTTCCTTCGGGAGCGATTTGTTATCGTGCAGCTAGTTTGCCTGAAGATTGGCGAAGTTACATACTGGCAAACTTACGTCTCAAATCGCGATGGCTGTTATGTATGGGGTTGAATCTATTGCACTCATGCAGCTGGTTAAGCCGCTTTTTCCTGCATGGTTGGTTTAAGAATAAGCGCTTCCTTGATCGGCAAATTGCAAAGTGCTGCGATTAGCGCCAAGCCAATGTCGGCGTACCACATCCAATCGTAGCTGCCGCGTTCGGTGATGGCAATACCTCCCAGCCACGCGCCAAAAAATCCGCCGATTTGATGCGAAAGCAACGTCAATCCAAACAGCGTACCCAGATAGCGCGTACCGAAGAGCTTGCCGACGATACCTGCTGTGGGCGGCACCGTCGCGAGCCAGGTTAGGCCCAAGCCTGCGGCGAACAGGTAGAAAGTCGTCGTCGTCTTCGGTGCAAGCAGGTACACAATAATCAGGACGGCGCGCGAAAAGTACATCCAGAACAAAATGTATTTGCTGCGGTAGTTTTGGGTGCCCCATCCCGCAGCTAAACTGCCAGCGATATTCGCCAGACCAATAATTGCCAGGGACCAACTTGCGACCTGCGCAGGGAGGCCGCAGAGCTGTACTTCGCCCGGCAAGTGAGTCATCAGGAAGGCAATGTGGAATCCACAGGTTAAAAAGCTGGCGTGCAGCAGTAGATAGCTGCGATCGGTGAGTGCGTGTTTCAATGCAGCCGTCATTGTTTGCTCGGTGACCGCAAGAGGCGCCATTGTCTGCGGTCCTGAGTCGGCGTCTGATGTGTTGCCTGAGCGAGAAGCAGCGGGCTTACGGCGCAGCACAAGCGCCAGCGGCAATGCTGCGAGCGTTACTATCGCCACGGACCACATAGCTGCCATCAATCCGAATCCACTGATGAGCTTCTGCAAGATCGGGGCGAACATGAACTGTCCAAGCGAGCCGCCCGCGTTGATGATTCCTGATGCCATGCCGCGATTCTCGGCAGGAAGCCGTTGCGCAACCGCGCCAAACAAGACTGCGAAACTACAGGCACCACCGCCTGCCGCGCTAAGGATGCCAATTGAAAAAATCAGCCCAGCCGAGGTACTCATGTATGGAGTAAGGGCACTGCCGGCGGCGAGTGCGATAAAGCCGGCAGCAAGCACGCGACCCGGCCCGTAACGATCAGCCAGCGCACCAGCGACCGGTTGGGCTGCGCCCCAGATAAACTGGCCGACTGCCATTGCAAAGCTGATGCTGGCTATGCCGAGACCGGTAGTGGTGTTTAGCGGCGAGACAAACAAGCCCATCGACCGCCGGGCACCATCCACGACCAACAGAATCGCGGCGGC
>JANOQY010000210.1:0-2223 GCA_031414995.1 Betaproteobacteria bacterium | reverse complement strand
CACCGCAGTCATCGGTGTCTTGATGTAGCCCGGGCAAATAGTGACCACCGAAATGCCCTCGCTGCGCAACTCCACACGCAACGATTCGCAATAGCGGATAGCCGCAGCCTTGGAGGCGGAATAAGCGCCCCCACCGGGAATACCGCGGAAGCCGGCAACGCTGGCAATACCAACGAGTGTGCCGCGCTTTTGTTGTTTCATTGGCTCAACAAACGCATGGAAAGTGTTCACCATGCCCATCACGTTGATGTCGAAAACTTCCTGAAATACCTGCAAATCATCTTCAAATTCCGTCAGGGTCCCGCGCGATACACCCGCGTTCGCAATCACGATATCGGGAACGCCAAAACGGGACGTGAAGTCGCTAGCCGCCTGCTTGAGTGCTGCCGCATCGCGAACATCGAGTGCATACACAGCGGGACGCGGCTCAAGTTCGTCCGCAAGACGCGCCAAAAAATCCGCACGCCGCGCGACCAAACCAAGTTGCACACCTTGTTTGGCGTAGTGGCGCGCCATTGATTCGCCGATGCCAGAAGACGCACCGGTGATAAAAATTTTAGTCATCGCTTATTTTACGCTCCATGCAGCTGGCCAATGACACACGCGCACGCCGCTAGAAAAAAAAACGCGGGACGATGCCCGCGTTTTTTGAGTCCTCGGAAGCGAATACTATTTCGCCGTTTCTGCGCCCACTTTTTTCAATTCTGCCTTCGGCTGCGCTGGTGCGGACGCAACTACCGGTGCGACCACGGCGGAGGTTTTTATGGTCGCACGGGCTTGCGCGATGAGCCTGTCAATATTTGCAAACATGGCTTCCGGACCGGCGCTGCCTTGTTCAACTGAGAAGCGGCCGTTGACCACAACGGTTGGCGTTGCGTCGATTTTGTAATCCACAACCATTTTCCGGGCGCGATTGACCTTGGTTACAACTGAAAATGATTTTTGCACTTCTTCATATTTTTTCGTATCGACGCCATTTTTTTCCAGCCATTTATTTAGCGCTGCCGGATTGCCCAGAACGGCTTTTTGCAGGTGTACCGCGTCGAAAATTTTTGCGTGCAGACGGTCTACCTGCCCCATCGCTTCAAGCGAATAATAAATAACCGTGCTGTCGATACCCATGATGGGCACCGGCGATGGTACGCGCTTGACTTTTACGTCCGCTGGTTGCCGCTTGGCCCAGGATTCCAGTAACGGCTCAAGATTGGCGCAGTGAATGCAGCCGTAAGCAAAAAACTCCAGCACTTCAACCTTGCCATCGTTTTCAACCGGTTGCGGGGTGGCCAGAGGAGTAGCGCGCTGCGCATGGACAGCGGTGAAGGTAAGTATTGTGAACAGCAGTACGCTGATTTTCTTTAGCCAATTTGACATCTTGAATTTCCCGTTAAAAAGTAATGAAGTTAATCCGCCGCTTTCACCACAGCCGCATTGATTCCGTTTTGAGACAGCGTAAGCTTGATTCTGTTCACCTCGTCCGGGCTTTTATAGGGCCCCAGACGCACCCTGTATAACGTGCCTTTGTCCGCCAAGTTGACCGGCCGAACATTGGCTTCAAAGCCGGAAAATGCGATCTTGGCTTTTAGATTCTCCGCGTCCGTCACACTCTGAAACGCACCGGCCTGCAGGTAAACCGTCTCACCGCCTGCGGGCTTTTGCACTTCTTTGGCTATCGCTGCCTCCGTTTTTACAACGGGTTTTGCTCCGGGTGCAGGTGTTGGCTTGGACACATTTGCCGCAGTTCGCTCTGCGCCACTTTCACCTTTTTCACCCTTCTCACCTTTCCCACCCTTATCACTCGGCAAAATCTGATAAAACTCGAATCGCGGCTTATCAGCGTCACTCTTTTCACTTTTCACAACTGGCGGCTGTGCGGCCCGCGCAGCAATCGTCGGTAGCGCTTCAACGGGGCGGGATTTTTCCATAAAAGGCGTGTTGGCCCGATTGAGCCAGATCGCAACCGCGAGTGCCAGCATGATGCCCATCAGGAGGCCAATGATGATGCCCGTCAGCATGGGCGGCACGCCGCTGTGCTTTCCGCCCCGACCGCCAGTTTCGGCGGGCTTGGTCTCGACCGATTTGTAATCTCTTGCCATTGTTTACATTTTCTCCGGCGCTGAAACCCCGACGATTGCCAAGCCGTTCCTCAAAACTTGCCGCGTTGCCAGAATAAGAGACAACCTTGCCAGCTTCAGGTTCTCGTCATCGACCAAAAACTTCTCGGCA
>JANOQY010000209.1:0-6006 GCA_031414995.1 Betaproteobacteria bacterium | reverse complement strand
CGCATGTCCAGCAAGCCGAATTCAAGCTGTCGGACGAACTGCATACCGGCCTGAAAATTCTTCGCCGCAATCATTTTGTCGAACAGTTCCTGCGGTAACGTGGCACCGCTATCGACGTGCTGCGTCATGTGTACCAGCACATCCCATTCCCAGCAAAAATTCTCCATAAACTGACTCGGCAACTCGACCGCATCCCACTCGACGCCGTTGATGCCTGAAACAGCAAGTACATCGACTTCGGTCAGCAGTTGATGCAAGCCGTGGCCAAATTCGTGGTATAGCGTGGTGACTTCGTAAAAGCTAAAGAGCGCGGGCTTGTTGCCAACAGGTGCCGAAAAATTACAGGTCAGATAAGCCACCGGATGCTGAACGCCGTCTGGTTTGCGCCGCCGATTGATCGCGTCGCCCATCCACGCGCCGCCGCGTTTGGCATTGCGCGCGTAGAGATCGAGATAAAACTGTCCCACTAATGCGCCGGATTTATCGACGAGATCATAGAAGCGCACGTCTGGATGCCACGTGTCGGCATGAGAAATTTTCGCGGTCAGTCCATACAAGGTGTCGATAACGCGAAATAAACCAGCCAGCACTTGTGATTCCGGAAAATATTGTTTCACGTCGTTATCCGAAAACGCGTAGCGCTGTTCACGCAGCTTTTCAGATGCGTACGACACGTCCCATGCCTCAACCTCAGGCAAGCCGAGCTCAGCTTCTGCGAAACTCGTGAGCTCGCGCCAATCACGTTCAGCGAACGGCTTGGCTTTACTCACCATGACTTCAATAAAATTGATCACCTCTGCCGGGGTTTCAGCCATCTTGGTGGCTAACGACATTTCGGCATAATTGTTATAGCCCAGCAGCGAGGCCATCTCCGTCCGCAAACGGAGAATGCGTGTGATGATGTCGCTGTTATCCTGTTCCGGATTCCCACCGAGCTCGGATGCGCGCGTGACGTAGGCGCGATACAAGCGCTCACGCAACGGTCTACTTGACGCGTATTGCATCACCGGAAAGTAGCATGGCTGGTGCAACGTCAGCTTCCAGCCAGATTTTCCGTCTTTCGCAGCGGCCTCGCGCGCGACCGTCATCACATCGGCGGGCAAGCCGGTCAAATCCGATGCCTCCTCAACAAAATATGAGAAAGCATTGGTGGCATCGAGAACGTGATCGTTGAACGCGGCCTCCAGCGTTGAAAGTTCTCCGCGTATCGCTTTGAAGCGCGTTTTTTTGTCGGCGTCGAGCTCCGCGCCGCCCAAGCGGAAATCACGCAGCTCATTATCAAGCGCCATATTCTGCGCGGCATTCAGGCCAAAAGCGGCTGAAGACGCTCGTATTTGCTGGTACTTGGCAAAAAGGCGCTCATCCTGCGAGAGCGACGTCCAGAATGCCGTCACGGTCGGCAGCATGCCGTTATAGGCATCGCGCAATTCGGGTGAATTCACCACCGCGTTCATATGTGCAACGACACCCCACGCGCGCGACAAACGTTCAGTGACATCATCGAGCGGGGTGACAAAATTTTCCCACGTCGGCGGCACAGTGCTGGCGGCAATCATTTCCACCGTCGTGCGCGCCTCGGCAATCAGCTGCTCAATGGCCACATTTATATGCGCCGGTGTAATGACTGAGAAACGCGGCAGGGCCGAAAAATCAAGTAGTGGATTCATGGTGTCAAGATTGAAAAATTAGTTTGCCGTTCGCCAGCGTGTGCGTCACGCGGCCCTCCAGCTCACGTCTGAGGTATGGCGAATTCTTGCCTTGGCTGCGCAGCGTTTGCGCGGTCACCGCCCAAAATGCACGCGCATCAAAAACACAAATGTCTGCGGGTTGCCCGATGGCGAGCGTTCCCGCCGCCAAGCCCAGCAATCGCGCTGGATCGCCACTGATTTTCTTTAACGCGACCGGTATCGGCACGGATGCGCCATTCGCCCATTTGAGCGTCAGCGGCAACAACAATTCAAGGCCGGTGGAACCTGGCAGCGCTTCGCCGAAAGGGACGTTTTTAGCGTCGGCATCGTGTGGTGTGTGATCCGAACAGATTGCGTCGATGGTGCCGTCGATCACGCCGCGCGACAGCGCATCGCGGTCGGTGGGACTGCGCAATGGTGGAGCGAAGCGGTACTGCGAATCAAAATAACCAATATCGCGGTCAGTCAGCAGCAGGTGATGAATACCGACGTCGCAGCTAATAGGTAAGCCTTCTGCCTTGGCGACGCGCACGGCATCAACCCCGGCGCGACTCGACATCCGCGCCAGATGAACCCTTGCCCCGGTCTCACGTATGAGAATGGTGATGGTGGCAATCATGACTGTTTCTGCGCTGACAGGGATACCCGCCAATCCGAGACGCGTGGCGACTTCACCATCGTGCGCGATGCCGTTGTTGGCTAGATGCGCATCCTCTGCGCGCAGCCAGACGGTGTAGCCGTAAGTGGCGGCGTATTGCATCGCGCGGTAAAGCGTATTGGTATTGGTGATGGGCTGGTTGGCATTAAAAAACCCAACGCATCCGGCTTCGGTCAGCTCGACCATCTCACTCAGGCGCTCACCTTTCAAACCAACTGTGAGCGCGCCAAGCGGATAGACGCGCGCTTGATGCAGCGCGTCAGCGCGCCGCTTCAACATTTCAACCAAGCCCGGTTCGTCGAGCACCGGATCGGTATCGGGCGGGCAAACCAGCGACGTGACACCGCCCGCGACGGCGGCGAGCATCTCACTCTCGAGCGTTGCCTTGTGTTCAAAGCCGGGTTCGCGCAAACGCACCGATAAATCCACCAGGCCGGGACAAACAATTTTGCCGCTGGCATCGATGACTTTGTCGGCCTTGAAACCACTTGGTGCGGCGTTAATGGCCGCGATTTTGCCGTCCGCAATAAACAGCGATTGCACCGCATCAAGCTGTTGCGCGGCATCGATCAAACGCCCGTTGGTGATCTGGAGTTTCATGCGCCCACCACCGTCGCCATCACCGCCATCCGCACGGCGATGCCGAATGTCACCTGCGGCAATATAACGCTTTGTCGTCCATCCGCCACCGGCGAATCAATTTCCACCCCGCGATTCATCGGCCCGGGATGCATCACGATTGCGTCCGGTTTGGCGCGGGCGAGCTTCTCAGTTGTGAGCCCGTAGCTTTTGAAAAATTCATGGGCACTCGGTAGCAACGCGCCGTTCATGCGTTCGTTTTGCAGGCGCAACATGATCACCACGTCGCAGCCTTCAAGGCCGCGCGCCATATCGTGAAACACCGAGACACCCATCCGCGCGACATCGGTGGGAATAAGCGTTTTGGGGCCGATGATCCGGACATCTGGACACCCCAGCGTGGTTAGGGCATGGATGTCGGAACGTGCGACGCGCGAATGCAGCACATCGCCGACAATGGCGACCGTTAAATTGTGAAACGATTTTTTGTAGTGGCGAATGGTGTACATGTCCAGCAGGCCCTGCGTGGGATGCGCATGCCTGCCGTCCCCTGCATTGATCACACTGACGCCTGACTTCACGTGTTGCGCAATCAGGTGCGCCGCGCCCGCCTCTGCGTGCCGCACGACAAACATATCGGCATTCATCGCGGCCAGATTATCGACCGTATCAAGTAACGATTCGCCCTTGGTGGTCGAGGACGCATTGATATTGAGATTGATCACATCTGCTGATAAACGTTTGGCTGCGATTTCAAACGTGGTACGGGTGCGGGTTGAATTTTCAAAGAAAAGATTGAACACCGACTTGCCGCGCAGAATCGGCACTTTCTTCACTTCGCGGTCTCCGACGCTGACAAATTGATCCGCTGTTTCGAGCAAAGCTTCGATCAAGTGCTTTGGCAGGCCTTCGGTACTGAGTAGGTGTTTCAGTTTTCCGTCAGAACTAAGTTGGGGGTTGAATGTGAGCGCCATGTTGACTCTATTTATGTGTTGTTCTTTTGCATGTGCTTTGCGCGCACATCAAATCGCAAATGCTGGTTGTCGTTGGTCAATACCAGTTCCTGACTCGCGTCCAGCGTCATCAAAGCGCCGATGTAGTCAGCCGCGAAGGGCAGTTCACGCAGTCCGCGATCAACCAGTACGGCAAGCTTTACGCTCGCAGGACGACCGAAATCGAACAACTCATTCAACGCCGCGCGCAAGGTCCGACCTGTATTGAGCACGTCATCGACGAGCAGGATGTGTCGACCGTCGATATTGATCGGCATATCGGTGGCTTTCTTCTGCGGATGCAGGCCGATCTTGCTGAAATCGTCGCGATGCAACGTGACGGCCAGCGTGCCCAGCGGCGGCACGACTTTCAGCATTTGATGCAGCCGCTGTGCCACCCACACGCCGCCGCTGTGGATGCCAACGACAGCGGTATCGTCGGCCAATGTGCCGATTCTGGTGGCCAGTGCGGTGAGGAGTTGTTCAGCATCAAGCTGCATGGTTAGCCCGTTCATCCAGATAGCTTTGCAAAATCACCTGTGCCGCCACGGCGTCAATTTCAGTTTTCTGCGCGATGCCCTTGATGCCGCGCGCTGTCAACATGCGGCTGGCCTCGGCGGAGCTCAAGGTCTCGTTGATATACGTCACCGGCAGGCGGAATTTTTCCGTGAGGCGATTGCCGAACTTCTTTGCCAGGTGCGCGACGTCATGCGGCTTGCCATCGGCATGCTCGGGCTGGCCGATCACGAAGCTCGCCGGTTGCCATTCATTGACCAATTTTTCAACGGCACCCAAACGCGCCGCATTCGATTCAACGTGCAAGGTCGTCAAGGCCTGCGCCTGCGAGGTGACGGTGTTGCCGACGGCCACGCCAATGCGCTTTTCGCCGAAGTCGAAACCGAGAATGGTTTCCGCTGTAGATGCCGCGCTACGCATGGCCCGCGATGTCCGATAAGTTTCCGTAATTCAATCCCAGCAACGCCATCGCCGCCGTCACGCGCGCTTCCGCTGGCACGTCGAAAATCGTTGTCGCCTTGGATTCGACCGTGAGCCAGCCGTTGCGTTTGATTTCATCTTCGAGCTGGCCCGGCGCCCAGCCAGCATAGCCGAGCGTCACCAGAAGTCGACTCGGCCCCGTCCCATTACCTATCGCTTCGAGAATATCCTTGGAGGTGGTGAGGCCGGTGTCGTCGTCGATCTTGAGGGTGGAGCTCCAGTCGCCCAGCGGCTGATGCAATACAAAACCGCGATCCACCATCACCGGTCCGCCAAAATGCACCGGCTCCATTCTGAGTGAATCGTCGTTGAGCGTGATGTTGACCTGCTCGAACAGACTGCCGAGCGTGACATCGATGGGTTTATTGATGACCAGACCGATTGCGCCGCGTTCGGAGTGCTCACAGATGAGCGTCAGGGTCTTGGAAAAATACGGATCTGCCATGCCGGGCATGGCGATGAGGAAATGATTGGTAAAATTCACGCTCTTCACTAAGGGGAAATTTTACCTGTTTCCGGCTGACTTGACTATGCCTCTTCGATGACTGTGGCGCTATTGAAAACTGCACTCTTTTGGTTCCGCCGCGATCTGCGCGCGACCGACAATGCGGGTCTTTACCATGCATTGAAATCGGCGCAGCGCGTCTATTGCGTGTTTGTCTTCGATTCGGCCATTCTCGATGCGCTGATTCACAAACGTGACCGGCGCGTGGAGTTCATCTGGGAAAGCGTTCGTGAACTGGATGCGTCGCTGAAAAAACTTGGCGGCGGACTGATCGTTCGCCATGCGCGCGCCGCTGAATTGATCCCGACGCTGGCGCGTGAACTTAACGTCGATGCCGTTTTTACCAATGAGGACTACGAGCCACAAGCCATCTTCCGCGACTTGGCGGTGCGCGATGCGCTCATGCAAAACGATATCGGCTTTCACGCCTTTAAAGACACGGTAATTTTTGAGAAAGACGAAGTGCTCACGCAGGTCGGCGGCACCTACAGCGTGTTTACGCCGTACAAAAATGCGTGGCTAAAAAAGTTGGATGCGTTTCAACTTAAAAGCTATCCGGTGGAAAAATACCGCGGCCACTTTGCCAAA
>JANOQY010000208.1:0-1931 GCA_031414995.1 Betaproteobacteria bacterium | reverse complement strand
TCGCCAAGTCCAGGCGCGAGTCGTCTGATCGACAGAGGCGTTGCGCTCCATTCACCTACCGGTGCGGTGGTGCGTACCGTGCCTTCGGTCGGGTGTTCGTAAAGCGGAAAAAAACCCGACGAATTCAGATGCGGGTCATCAATCAGCGAATCCATGTCATGCATCGGCGTATTGGGAATGTCCGCCTTTTCCAGTAATGCCTTCCATTCCGCAGTCGTGCGCGTCAGCATGATATCGGCAACAAATTGGTACACGTCGCGGATATTTGCGGCTCGCGACGTGTGATCGCAAAAACGCGGATCGCTCTTGAGGTCGTTGCGGTCGATGGCCTCGAAAAAATTGCGCCAATGTTTGTCGTTGTAGATCAGCACACAGAGATAGCCGTCACTGGTCCGGTATGGACGTCGATGTGGCGCGATCAGACGCGCATAGCCGGTATCGCCCATTGGCGGTTCAAACGTCTTGCCGCCCATGTGGTCTCCCAGCACGAATTGCGACAGGCTTTCGAACATCGTTACGTCCACCGACTGGCCATCCCCTGTGCGCTGGGCGTGGAACAACGCGCCAACTGTCGCGATCACGGTCTGCAGTCCAACGCTGCGATCCCCCAGCGTAACCGGCGCGTAGCGCGGTACATCGCTGCCCTGCTCAAGCGTCAACGAAGGTACGCCTGCTGCACCTTGAATCAGATCATCGTAGGCTGGCCGTCCTGCGTACGTACCGCGCTCTGAAAATCCATACGCACCAACGTAAACTAGCTTCGGGTTGATCGCCTTGACCACTTCATAGCTGAGACCCAGTCGCGCCATTGCCTGGGGTCGCACGTTATAAATTAACGCATCGGACTTCGCGATCAAGCGCTTGATCGCGTCGAGTCCAGCGGGCGTTTTAAGATCCAGCACCAGTGAACGCTTGTTACGGTTAAGGTGCATATGGATATGCCCCATCCCCGGATTTTTCATCGGGCCAACCCAGCGCATGTTATCGCCTGCCGGCGCCTCGACTTTGATGATGTCGGCACCCATATCGCCCAAAATTTGTGTTGCGAACGGGCCCATCACGACGGTGGTGAGATCGAGAATACGAACCCCGGCGAGCGGGCCTATGTTTTCGGCAGAGAGTGTTGTCATTTAATTGTTGATGATTGATCTACGAATTATTCACGCTGAATTCCTGCGTCCCTGACCATCGTTGCCCACTTTGCGATTTGTGTTTTTTGGAATACAGCCAGTTGCTCAGATGTCGATGTCTGCACGCTGCCGGAGTTTACTGCGCAGCCTCATTGAGCACGAAGTAACATAAAAACACTAAACTCTAGTATTGGCGGGCATTTCCAGACATTTATGCTATGAAACGCCCGCCAATACTAGAGTTTAACATTTTATCTGCGTCTAACCGCTTCCACGCCCGGCACATCGCTCACCGCACGCAGCACGCGTTGCAAGTGCTCGGCCAATCGCACTTCGACCGTGAATCGCATGGATGCCCGATTGCCGCGCGATTGCGTATTGACGCCGACAACATTCACTCGCTCATGCGAAAGCGCTTCCGAGACATCCCGGAGCAGACCTTGCCGGTCTTCCGCTTCCAGTTCGAAGTCCGCGAGAAACGGCTGATCCCCGGTGTTCCCCCAATCTGCGGGCATCAGGCGCTCACGTTGTTCCAGGCTAAGCGAAGTGATGTTCACGCAATCCAATCGATGCACCGTCACGCCACGCGCTTTTGTGACGAAGCCGATGATTGGGTCCGGCGGCACGGGTTTGCAGCATTTGGCGACCATCGTCGCAATATTATTGACGCCGAGCACCAGCACGCCACTGGAAGATTTCGATGTTGCCGCAGAGGCGCCGACGCCAACCACTGGCGTAGCTTCTGCCTCGGATGTTGTCGCACTTTTAGACGCCGCGTCACGCAGTTCGCGTATCGCCACT
>JANOQY010000207.1:0-3316 GCA_031414995.1 Betaproteobacteria bacterium | reverse complement strand
ACACAATATCGACGTTTGGCGTGGCAAAGCGCCGGTGATCGTTCTGGCGCCGCATTTTGTTGGTCTGGATATGGGCGGCACCCGTTTTTCACAGGAATACCCGGAGGTTTTCTCGATGTACTCCGAGCAAAAGAACAAAGTGTTTGATCGGGCATTGCGACGCGCACGTCAACGTTTCAACAATGCCACACTGATTACCCGTCAACAGGGAATGCGGCCCGTATTGAAAGCACTAAAGGCCAAACAACTTTTCTATTATTTGCCGGACATGGATTTCGGCGCCAAGGATGCCGTATTTGTTGATTTCTTTGGTGTCAAAACCGCCACGGTAACGGCGATGTCGCGGCTGGCCGAGATCACCGGCGCAAAAATTGTCCCGCTGGTCACGCGGCAAACCAATGATGGCTATGAAGCGCGTTTTTACCCCGCGTGGGAAGATTATCCGACCAGCGATGCAGACGCCGATGCCCGACGCTTGAATGCATTTCTGGAGGAACGTATTCTGGAAATGCCGGACCAGTATTTTTGGGTGCACAAGCGGTTCAAAACCAGGCCGCCGGGGGAACCATCGTTCTATTGATAGACATGCGTAATCATGCGGTATGATTGAATTTGTGGCGTAAGTAGAGCGGAGGGATTACAAAGATGGCTCAATTCCAAGTGCTGTTGCGCGGCGAACATTTTTTGCTAGCCCGGGAAGGCAAGGAAAGCTGGTATGGCTTTATCAAGACCGTTTACGTGCAATCCGAAACGGAGGATTCCGCCTGCGAATATGCGGTCAAACAGGCGATCTCTGATCCTGAGTTTCGCGCGTCGGTAAGAAACCCCGCCGACAAGCCGCCGGCCATGAACGTTGAAGACTGTTCGGTAATCGAAAAAGATCCGGATCTTCAAGACAGCCCTTTTATCTACACACCAGAATAGAAATCAGTCCCAATTGGGTTTGCGCTTCACCAAAATGCACGGCCAGGGCAACGATTTCGTGATGCTTAACGGCATCTCGCAAAAAATTTCTCTCTCAACTGCGCAAATCAGTCGCATCGCTGACCGCCACCTCGGCATTGGCTGCGATCAAATTTTGCTGGTCGAAGCACCAACGCGGCACGACACCGATTTTCGTTATCGCATTTTCAATGCGGATGGCGGCGAGGTGGAACAATGCGGCAACGGCGCGCGCTGCTTCGCGCACTTTGTACGCGATCAAGAATTAACCGACAAGACCGAGCTACGCGTAGAAACCATCTCAGGCATTATCGAGCCGAGCATCGCAGCGGATGGTTCGGTCACGGTCAATATGGGCGTGCCGCGATTTTTTCCTGCTGATATCCCGTTCATTGCTGATGCAGGAGCGCTTCAATATCAATTGCAAGTTGGTGAAAACGCCATCACCATCGGCGCGGTATCTATGGGCAATCCCCATGCCGTGCAAATAGTGACCAATACCGACACGGCACTGGTCGGCGTGATCGGCCCGCTAATTGAGCATCACAGTCGATTCCCGAAGCGTGTCAACGCCGGCTTTATGCAAGTCGTCTCACGCGGCCAGATACGCCTGCGGGTGTGGGAACGCGGTGCGGGCGAAACACTGGCGTGCGGCACCGGGGCTTGTGCGGCCGTGGTGACAGGCATTCGCTGGGGGCTACTGGACGAATGTGTTGCGGTCGCCACGCGCGGCGGCGAACTCACGGTAAGATGGTCACATAGTAACGCCAACGGTGGAGCAGAAGCGGAAGCACCGGTGTACATGTCCGGCGCGACCGCAACCGTTTACACGGGCGAAATTGACTTATAACACCGTGCTGTCTACCGCAGGACGTTTAAACTGCAAAACTGCACGAGATTTACTTTTTTCACAGGATGAACAAATAGTGTCGAATGCATTGACTGCCGAACAAATTGCCGCGTTTCTACGCGCAAATCCGGATTTTTTTGAATCCAATGTCGATGTGCTTCTCGCCATCAATGTCACCCACCCGCACGGCGGGCGCACCGTATCGATTCCGGAACGGCAATTGATCGCAACACGTGAAAAAGTGAAACTGCTCGAGAGCAAGCTTTCTGAGCTGATCACGTTCGGTCAGGAAAACGACACCGTGTCTGAAAAAATTCAGCGTCTCACGCTTGCGCTGATTGGTTGTGCGTCGCAAGAAGCATTGATCGACACCCTGTATCTGGATTTGCTCGACAGCTTCGAAGTACCGCATGTTGCGGTTCGTTTTTGGAATGTCACAGTACCAGATTCAACTTCCCCAGAGTTTCAGCCGGTTGCCACAGAGCTTGTGCAATTCGTGGACGCCATGACGGGTCCTTACTGCGGTAGCCACCCTGTTTATGAAACAAATCTCTGGTTTGGCGAACACGCGCCGCACTTAAAATCGTATGCCTTGATTCCGCTAAGAAAAGGTGCGGCATTAGGGCTGTTGCTGATGGCGTCCGAAAATGCCGAACGTTTTTACGCCGACATGGGCACCGTATTTCTGACGCGTATCGGCGATGTATTCGCGCACTGTGTGGCTCGGCATCTTCACGTGGTTAGCGCACCGGCAACCGAGTAACGCCGGAGGAGCGCGTCAGTGCACGCCGCCATTGATCGCTACCTCGCCAATATCCGCCTTGAGAGACGGCTATCGCCATTAACCGTCAAACACTACCAGCGCGATCTGGTCTTGCTAGAAACATTGGTCGACGGCAATGCCCGCGACAATCACAACGCAGTTCGCCACACGCTCCTCGAACTCACACAAGCGGAGATACGCCGCTTCGCAGCAATGTTGCATGGTCGCGGTCTTGCGCCGCGCTCTTTGGCGCGGGTCTTGTCCGGCTGGCGTGGTTTTTTCGGGTACGCGGTACGGAATAAATTGGCAACCGCAAACCCGGTTGATGGCGTGCGGCCACCGAAGGCCGCCAAACATCTTCCCGCCACACTGTCGCCCGATGAGGCAGTTCGGCTAGTCAGTTTTTCGGACGACACCCCCGATGGACTTCGCGACCGTGCCATTTTCGAGTTGCTCTATTCCTCCGGACTTCGTGTCTCTGAAGTGGTCGACATGGACCTTGGTGCGGTTGATTTTTCAGCATGCGAAGTGCGCGTCACCGGTAAAGGCGATAAAACGCGCATCGTCCCGGTCGGTGAACCTGCGTTAAACGCGTTGACGCGTTGGCTTGATGCGAGACAATCGTTAAAAGGCGCTGAGAGCAGCGCCGTGTTTTTGGGTAAGCGCGGCAGACGGCTTTCACCACGAGTCGTGCAAAGTCACATCAAAATATGGGCGGCGAAACAAGGCTTGACGGTCGATCCGCACCCGCACATGCTGCG
>JANOQY010000206.1:0-2497 GCA_031414995.1 Betaproteobacteria bacterium | reverse complement strand
GACCTGATTCCGGGGCGGTTTGGCGGACGCTTCATTGCCTCGCATATCCGTATTCCCGAAGGCGGTCCGGTGCCCGATTACGTGCACTTTCACAAGATTCGTTTTCAGATGATATTTTGTCGCGCAGGCTGGGTGCGGGTGGTCTACGAGGACCAAGGCGAACCGTTCGTGCTGCACGCAGGCGATTGCGTTTTGCAACCACCCGGGATTCGCCATCGCGTACTTGAAGCGTCCCCCGGACTGGAAGTGATCGAGCTCGGCTGCCCGGCCATTCACGAGACGCTCGCCGATCATCAAATGGCGTTGCCGAATTCGCAGCTACGCTCTATGCGAGAATTTGATGGGCAACGCTTCGCGCGCCATGTTGCAGCCGATGCACTCTGGCTGCATTGGAGATGGATGCGGCACGAAACGTCCGGGTTTGAGGCGCGCGATATCGGCATCAATGCGGCCACCGAAGGGCTCGCCCGTGCGCTCGTCGTGCGCGCGGAGGACGAAGACGCAACCACGCCGCTTGCATCACACAATGGCGAATTCCTGTTCGTGTTTATGCTCAACGGAACGCTGCGGCTAAAGAGTGCATCGCTTGGCGATCATCGCCTCAGTGCAGGCGATAGCGTGACGATCCCGGCAGGTGCTGAAGTTTCATTGCGCGCCGGTGTAGGAGCAGAGTTTCTGGAAGTCGCGTTGCCCGCTTAACATCCGATAACTCCAGCACTGGCGGGCCATTCGAGGCGAAATGCCTTGGAAAACCTCACCGATATTGGTGTTTCACCTCTGCAAAAATCTGCACGAATCATGTCTGAAAAAAGGTTCATGTCGGACGCATTTTCGTCATCGCAGATTCACAAAAATGCGGTAATCTGCGAATGTTGACCATTTAGCCAGTTTTCAATTTTCCTGCGTTATTTCTCGCATTGCCACGAACATCTTCGGAGACAAGAATGCTTAAACGCATCTTTGCTGCACTCACCATTGTTTTTACAGTTTTTCAAGTCAGTCTCGTTGGTGCGGCTGCGTTTACACCGGGGAATATTGTGGTTTATCGGGTTGGAGATGGAGCGGCGGCGCTCACGACTGCGGCGACGCCTATCTTTCTGGACGAATACACGATCGCGGGCAGTTATGTGCAAAGTGTCCCTATGCCAACTTCAGCGAATGGTGCCAACCGTACATTAACGGGCGCAGGCAGTTCAACCGCAGAAGGGCTAATGACACGGTCGACCGATGGTAAATTTTTAGTGCTAACCGGCTATGACGCCGCTGTTGGCACGCTCACAGTAGCAGGTACTACTTCTGCGACCGCTAATCGCGTTATCGCACGAGTGGGTGTAGATGGTATAGCTGATACTAGAACAGCGCTGGCAGATGCTGCATCTGGTGCCAATCCACGCGGCGTTGCATCAGTTGATGGCAGTGCGTTTTGGCTAACGAGTAGTGGGGGAACAACGACCACACCGGGTGTCCGGTATGCCGCTTTGGCAGCTACGACCTCAACGCAGGTAACAAGTACTGCGCCAACAAATCTTCGCGGCGTCTACATCGCGGGGGGACAGCTACACATCTCTACGCAGTCTGGTGCTTTCCGACTGGCAACTGTTGGAACAGGCGCTCCCACGAGTGCTGGACAAACCATTACCAACTTGCCAGGATTTCCGACTGCGGCAGGATCACCATATCAGTTTCTCTTTGCTGATCTTGACCCAGGCATACCTGGCGTCGATACCCTTTATGTTGCGGACGAAAGCGCAAGCATCAGTATTCAAAAATACTCGTTGGTAGGAGGCAACTGGACCTCAAACGGCCAGATCGCACAAACTGGCGCCAGAGGAATTACCGGTGTCGCAACTGGATCAACAGTCGCGCTGTACATAACAACGGCCACCAATCTCTATTCCCTCACCGATGCCAGTGGCTACAACGGTGCACTGACCGGTACGCCGACTTCAATTGCTACTGCAGGAACCAACCGCGCCTTCCGCGGCGTCGCACTTTCCCCGGAAAATAGCGGCCAACCGAATCTGACGATTAACAACGTCACTGCCGCCGAAGGCAACAGCGGCACCACCCCATTTGCCTTTACAGTTTCGTTATCCGCGCCCGCTGGTGCTGGTGGCGTAACCTTCGACATCGCCACAGCCAACAGCTCAGCAACAGCAGGTAGCGACTATGTTGCGCAATCATTGTTGACACAGACGATTCCGCAGGGAATGTCGACCTACACCTTCACGGTTGATGTGAATGGCGACACCATCCCAGAAACCAACGAAACGTTTTTCGTCAACATCACCAATCTCATCGGGGCCAATCCAACCGATGTGCAAGGCTTGGGCACCATCACCAACGATGACGCGGCGTCAAACCTCACGATCAACAACGTTTCGCAGAATGAGGGCAACAGCGGCACGACCACTTTCAGCTTTACCGTCTCCCTTTCCGCACCTGCGCCCGTCGGCGGCGTGACATTCGATATCTCGACTGTCGATGGTACCGCCAC
>JANOQY010000205.1:0-3774 GCA_031414995.1 Betaproteobacteria bacterium | reverse complement strand
TGGATATCCAGCACGTCTGCGCCCATTCAGAAACGATTCAATAAGAAGCTGAGCATTTATGAAGTGCAAAGCGTGCTGGCGAGTTACGTGCTTCAATGAAGTATCGTAGATCGCCTATCCACGGGCTTCTTCGGATGTTTTTGCTCTGAAAGGCTCGCCAGATATAGAGTTTCTTCTTTTTATACTACTGCCACGCCTCAATCACTCCCACTCCGATCCACTTCCACCGCCGTTACCGAACTCGCACGATTTCCCCACGAATTCCGTACATAGGAAACCACCAACGCGACCTCGTCACTGCTCAGTGAATGTGCAAACGGCGGCATGCCGTACGGTCGCGGATTGGCCGCGGTGGATGGCGCAAAGCCGCCGTCAAGCACACTGCGGATGGTGTTGAGTGGTGAGGGCAGGGTGACGCTGCGATTGCCTGCTAGTGGCGGGTATGCACCCGCTGCGCCTTCGCCCGCATCGCCGTGACAATCCTTGCAGTGCTTTTCGTAAATCTTGCTGCCTTTGGCGATGCGTTGTGTTGCGTCTGCGGTCAACGCAACCGGCGCTGATGTGGCGGTACCGCTGTCAGGCAATGATTTCAGATAGACCGCCATCGCGCGAACATCGGGTGCGCTCAAGTGTTGCAGGCTTTGCCCGATCACCTCTGCCATTGGGCCGGAGGCCGCGTATTTGCTTGATCGCCCGGTGGAAAGTAGTGCGACGATTTCATCTACGGGCACATCGGCATTGCCTGCTTCTGCGCGCGAAGTGAGCGAAGGCGCATACCAACTGCGGCCCGCGACCTGTCCGCCGCCCAATGCTGCGCCACCTGCTGCGCCAAGTGCGTTGCGCGTGGCGTGGCAGGCATTGCAGTGGCCGAGGCCCTGCACCAAATAGGCACCGCGATTCCATTCTGCACTTTGATTGGCGACTGGTTCATACACGCCGGGCTTGAAATAGAGTGCGCGCCAAACGTAAAGCAGGGCGCGCATGTTGTACGGAAATCCGAGGTTGTCCGGGGCGGAAACCTTTGCAACCGGCGCGATGGTTTGCAGATAGAAAAATATTGCGTCCGAATCTTCGCGCGTGACTTTGGTGTATTCGGTGTACGGAAACGCGGGATACAAAAGTTTGCCGTCGCGGCCCTTGCCGTGATGCATGGCCCGCCAAAAATCCTGCGCCGTCCATGCGCCGATGCCGGTATCGCGATCTGGCGTGATGTTTGGTGTGATGAAAGTACCGAACGGTGTGGGCAAATCGCGTCCGCCCGCGTAGGGCTGCCCGCCTTGCGCTGTGTGGCAGCCTGCGCAATTGCCCGCGAGGGCGAGGGTTGCGCCGCGGGCCAGCTGATCGGCGGGGCTCGATGCAGGTGATGCCGCTACCCTTAATTCACTTTCACGTTCATTCAGGATAATCACGATCATCAGCAAACCTAACAGCAGTACGATTGCCGCAGCAAAAATGATAAGCGCACGTTTCATGGTTTGCTACCCACAGGCACGCTGCCACACTTCACCGGCACCGCTTCTGTCAGCGCAGGTGCAGGATGAGAGTTTGACACTAGCGGTTGTGCAGCCAGCCAGTTTGCGACGGCGTTCACCTCCACGGCACTCAGTTGTTTTGCGATTTCGCCCATACAGTCTGGCGCAGGTGCGCGGCGCGTGCCGACTTTCCATGCGCCCATTTGTGCGCTCACATAGTCAGCAGGTAATCCGAGCAAGCCGGGAATATTCGGTGCCACACCCAGCAGGCCTTTGCCGTGACAGGCGGCGCAGGCGGGAATTTTTCTTGCCGAATCGCCTTGAGTGATGAGCGCAGGTGCGGGCGCGTTGGTTGTTTGATTTTTTGCGACGGCATATTGCGGTTGCTGCGTAGCGAAGTGGTCGGCGATTTCTGCCAGATACGCGTCAGATAAATTCTGCAACAGTAGTGCCATCGCGCGGTTGTGGCGTCGGCCTTCGCGGAAATTTACCATCTGGTTGAACAGATAACCCTGCGGCTTGCCAGCCAGCCGTGGGTAGTATTCATTTTTACCTGATCTGCCTTCAGCCGCATGACACGCGAGGCAAGGTTTCACGCGCTCGGCGATGGTGTCTGGCGGCGCGAGTGGTGCGGACATTGCAGGCGTCATCCCGCACAACGCCAGCACAAAAATAATTGCCGCCAACCGGCTCACGATGATGCCTTAGGCCCCGCGTCAGCTTCTGGCCACACAAACTGTTTCCAGTTCGTCCGAAGCCGTCCGAACAAAATAGAAATTAGCGCGCCCGTCTGGCTAAAGCCGACGCCACGTGCGCGCAGCGCGACCCAGAGCGCCAGCGCAAAACTGACGGTGAGATTAACAAAGCCAATCAAGGCGATGCCAACGAGTGATTGCGCGACGGTGGAGAGATCAACCGAGAAATCCAGCGCGACAATGGCGAGCCCGAAATAGGCCGAAGAAATTGTCACGTGTGCCACATCCAGTGGCAGGCCGGTCATAAAGCCGATGGTGCCCATCGTGCCCAACATGATGCCGAAGAAAAAGTTACCCGCCAGTGCGCCGAGATTGTCGTGCAGATAGGCGGCGAAACGTCCCAATCGTTCTTCGCCCAACAGACGCTTAAGCCAGCCGATGTGCTCGATACGCTCGCGGATGCGCTCATACGCGGCGAGGTTATCGTAGTAGCCAGAGATCAGCCCTGCCAGGAACAGGCACACGCCCGCGATGGCGGCAAAGAACAGCGCCATGCTGTCGAACGGCGAAATGGCGTGCAGCAATTGCTGGGCTTTTTCTGGCGTCATGCACGGTTTGCCGGTCGCTCTTTCAATGGCCAGCGCGATGAGAATTGCGGTCGGCAACGCGACCAGCACGTTGCCGAGGATGGCCGCGATCTGGCTGCGAATAACGTCCGTGACGACAGTTGCGAGTTTTTCCACGTCCTTCATGCGGCCACGGATTTCGCTGATCGCAGCCGCGATCGCCGAGGCCGTCATCGCCGGTTGCTTGGTTGCCAGCGTGAGGTGCAGTACATGCATCAACATGAACAGGGACGAATAATTCAAGCTGTAAGCCAGTGCATAACCGAGCGGCGGCAGCGTGGCGCTGGATGAGTAAACTTTCAGGATCGCCATGAAAGCTACGATGAAACCGGCACCCATGGCGGAGCGCCACATAGTGAAATATTCGGCGCGGGTGGAGGTGATGTAATGCTCACCGATACGGCTGGCGTTGTCGGTAATGCGCAACGCGAGCAAACCGATGGTGCGACCGATATGCGATCGTATCCCGCGGCCACGCGCTTCGCCTTCGATGGCGTCGCCCAGAAACTCCACCCAGCGTTCCACAAGTGGAAGCTCATCTGCCGATGATTGCGCCACTTCATGGCGCGTGCTCAATATGCGCACCAGCGATTCAAGCCGGTGCAGGCTCTGCGCCAGTCGCCGCAAAAGATACGTAACGCTCAGGCTGGTGCCAACGTTTGCCGCGCGGCCACGGATGCGCACGAGGACCGCCGTGCATTGCTCGACCAGCACCAGCAGTTGCTGCTCGTCCTCGACAGGCGATTCACCGCCCGACAGATAACTGCGATATGACGCCGCCAATTGATGGGTTTCAACAGCAAGTGCTAAAAACGGGGAATCGCGTTCTTCAATGCGCGGATAAAGGCGCACTAGCTCCGGCTCAAGCCCCATCGCACCGATGCGCGTCGCCAGATGATCGCTGGCATCGAGCATCTGCGCAAGCGAATCCAGCATCGCTTTTTCATCGCGCATTTCCGACATGCGAAGCGCCTGCCAGAA
>JANOQY010000204.1:0-5681 GCA_031414995.1 Betaproteobacteria bacterium | reverse complement strand
TCTAGCGCTGGCGCGGTGAACCGCGTTAACAAGCACTTCCACGTGATCCGGATTAGTAAATTGCGAAATGCCGTGACCGAGATTGAACACGTGGCCGTTGGCATTGCTGTCATCGCTAAATTCATTGAGCACGCGTGTGGCTTCACGCTCGATAGCAGCAGGCTCGCCAAACAAAACATTTGGATCAAGATTGCCCTGTAGCGCCACTTTATGCCCCACGCGTTTTTTAGCATCGCTCATGCTGATTGTCCAGTCGAGCCCCAGCGCATCTGCACCGCATTCGGCCATCGATTCCAACCACAGGCCGCCGCCCTTGGTGAAGAATACGCGCGGCACGATACGCCCATCGTTGCTGCGCTTTAATCCGGCCATGACGCGCTTTGCGTAGGCGAGAGAGAATTCCTGATACGCCGAATGCGACAACGCGCCGCCCCAGGTGTCGAACAACATCACCGCCTGCGCACCGGCATCAATTTGCGCATTCAGATAAGCGATCACGCTCAGGGTATTTTTCTCAAGAATCGCGTGCAGCAAATCCGGACGCTGATAGAGCATCGTTTTGACGCGACGAAAATCATCCGAGCCGCCGCCTTCGATCATGTAACAGGCCAGCGTGAACGGACTCCCGGAAAAACCGATGAGCGGAACGCGACCTTGCAGTGCACCGCGAATTTGCGTGACGGCGTCAGTCACGTATTTCAGTTGATCGATATCCGCGACCGGCAGCTTTTTTACTTCTTCTTCGGTGCGCACGGTGCGCTCGAATTTTGGGCCTTCGCCTTCGACAAAATACAGCCCAAGTCCCATCGCATCGGGAATGGTGAGAATGTCGGAAAAAAGGATCGCGGCGTCGAGTGAAAAACGATCCAGCGGTTGCAGCGTGACCTCGGTGCAGTAATCAGGATTCTTGGCGAGCCCCAGAAAACTGCCTGCCTTCTTTCGCGTCGCGTTATACTCGGGCAAATAGCGCCCCGCCTGCCGCATGATCCAGATCGGTGTGTAAGGGGTCGGTTCACGCATGAGTGCGCGAAGGAAAGTGTCGTTCTGGAGAGTTTGCATGTGGGAGAGGCGTCGCGAAAAATAAAAAGGCGCGGACTGATCGCCGCGCCGTTGAATTATCGCACCAGTTACGTTGACGCGATGTGCGCTGACATCGGGTGTGCAGTGTTGGAACGTTACTAATGCGGCGATCAAACACTGCGAAGTTTTGTCCCCTCTCCTTGGGGAGAGGGTTAGGGTGAGGGGTGTTTACGCACGCAAACATCACCCCTCATGCCAACCCTTCTCCCAGGGGAGAAGGGCTTAGTTCACACTGTTTAGTCGCCGCATCAATACTTCAATTATTTGGCAAACTCAAGCACTGGTGCGGCTTCTGGAGCAAAACTGCGCCACCACCCCGTCAAATGGCGTTCTACGCAAATTCAAACTAACGCGGCAACTCAGACGATCCCATCAAATACGCATCCACCGAGCGTGCGCACTGGCGGCCTTCGCGGATCGCCCACACCACCAATGATTGCCCGCGCCGCATGTCGCCCGCTGCAAATACTTTGGGATTGGCGGTTTGGTACGCAAGCGCTGCATCGGTGTCGTCGACGTTTGCTTTCACGTTGTTGCGCTGATCGCTCGTCACGCCGAGCGCACCGAACTGTTCTAGCAAGCCCGCCTGCGCCGAGCCGACAAATCCCATCGCGAGCAACACCAGATCGGCTTTCATTTCAAACTCGGACCCGGCAATCTCCTGCATCTTGCTATCTTTCCACTCGACACGTACGGCCTTCAGTTTTTCCACCTTGCCGTTCTTGCCGATGAATTCCTTGGTCGCCACCGCCCAATCGCGATCACAGCCTTCTTCATGCGAAGACGATGTGCGCAATTTGATCGGCCAATTCGGCCACACCAGCGGCTTGTTCTCGTGCTCGGGTGGCTGCGGCATGAGTTCAAACTGCGCAATCGATAGCGCGCCGTGGCGGTTTGATGTCCCCACACAATCACTGCCCGTATCGCCACCGCCGATCACAACAACATGCTTGCCGGTTGCGGTGAGCTGATCAACCACGGTGTCGCCTGCAACGACTTTGTTTTGCTGCGGCAAAAAATCCATCGCAAAGTGAATGCCCGCCAATTCGCGGCCTGGCAGCGGCAGATCGCGCGGCCATTCAGCGCCACCCGACAGCACCACTGCATCGAAGTCCTGCAAGAGCACATCGGCGGGCACGTTCACGCCGATATGCTGGCTCACGCGAAATTGCACGCCTTCGGCTTCCATCTGGGCGATACGCCGGTCGATGTGCGATTTCTCCATTTTGAAATCGGGAATACCGTAGCGCAACAAGCCGCCGAGCCGGTCACTCTTTTCAAACAAAATCACATCGTGGCCCACTCTGGCGAGCTGTTGCGCGGCTGCCATACCGGCCGGTCCTGAGCCAACCACGGCCACCCGTTTGCCGGTACGGCGTTTGGCTGGCTGCGGCGTGACCCAGCCCATTTCCCACCCTTTGTCGATGATCGCGTGTTCGATCGATTTAATACCGACCGCGTCGTTGTTGATATTGAGCGTACACGCGGCTTCGCAAGGCGCAGGACAAACGCGGCCCGTGAACTCGGGAAAATTATTGGTCGAATGCAGGGTATCGAGCGCTTCGCGCCAGTTTTGACGAAACACCAGATCGTTGAAATCCGGAATGATGTTATTGACCGGACAGCCCGTCTGACAAAACGGAATGCCGCAATCCATGCATCGTGCGCCCTGCTGCTTGGCCTCAACATCGGTCAGATGCAGTACGAACTCATGATAATTTTTCACCCGTTCCGCAGGTGGTATCGATGCTTCGCTCAGGCGTTGAAATTCCAGAAACCCGGTTGGCTTGCCCATTCAATCTCTCGCGATGTCGTTATGCAGCTATTTGTTTTGCGGTACCGCTGGCAAGTGCTTTTTTCGCGGCGATCTCGTTAAGGGCACGCCGATATTCTGTCGGCATCACTTTCACGAACAGGCGCGCGTATTTCGGCCAGTTGCCCAGTATGTCCATCGCCCGCTGGCTGCCGGTGTATTTGGCGTGATTTTCCAGCAATGATTTCAGCAATACGGTGTCCGATACGCCGCCGTGCGAGGCAGGCGTTACCGAATCCGACAGCGCTTCGAGTTCGACCATCGCGGTGTTGTAACGGGATTTGAAAAAGCCTTCCTCGTCCAGCACATAAGCCACGCCGCCAGACATGCCGGCACCAAAATTGCGTCCGGTTGCGCCTAGCACCACGACGGTGCCGCCGGTCATGTATTCGCAGCCATGGTCGCCAGTGCCTTCGACAACGGCGGATGCGCCGGAATTGCGAACACAGAAACGCTCACCGGCAACGCCGCGGAAATACGCTTCACCGGCAGTCGCGCCGTACATGACGGTGTTACCGACGATGATGTTTTCCAGCGGATTACCTTTGAAGTCGGGGTGCTGCTTGACGATAACGCGCCCGCCGCTCATGCCCTTGCCAACGTAATCGTTGGCTTGCCCGGTCAATTCCATCGTCACGCCGCGCGCCAAAAAGGCGGCAAAGCTCTGGCCGGCCGTGCCGACAAGCTTGATGTTGATGGTGTCGTCGGGCAGGCCCGCATGACCATAGCGTTTGGCCACTTCGCCAGAAAGCATGGCACCTGCCGTGCGGTTTCGGTTGCGGATGGTGGTTTCTATCTTGACCTTCTGCTGGCTTTCCAACGCTGGTTTCGCTTCCGCGATCAGCTTGTGATCGAGCGCTTCACTTAAGCCATGATCCTGCGTTTCGCAATGATGACGTGCGACTTCCGCAGGCATGTCGGGCATATGAAAAATACGGGAAAAATCCAGCCCTTTGGCTTTCCAGTGCGCGACACCTTTTTGGGTTTCGAGTAAATCCGCGCGCCCGATCAGTTCGTCGAATTTGCGCACGCCCATCTGCGCCATCAACTCACGTACTTCTTCGGCGATAAAAAAGAAGAAGTTCACGACATGCTCAGGCTGGCCGGTAAATTTTTTGCGTAATACCGGGTCTTGTGTGGCCACACCGACTGGACAGGTATTGAGATGACATTTGCGCATCATGATGCAGCCTTCGACAACCAATGGTGCCGTCGCGAAGCCGAATTCATCAGCGCCTAACAGCGCGCCGATGACGACATCACGACCGGTTTTCATCTGGCCATCGACCTGTACCGCAATGCGACCACGCAGGCGGTTCAGCACCAGCGTCTGCTGGGTTTCTGCCAAGCCAAGTTCCCACGGCGTGCCAGCGTGTTTGATCGATGACACAGGTGATGCTCCGGTGCCACCGTCATGGCCAGCAATGGTCACATGATCGGCTTTGGCTTTGGCGACTCCTGCTGCCACCGTACCGACACCAACTTCCGAGACCAGCTTTACCGAAATCGACGCAGCGGAATTACAATTTTTGAGGTCGTGAATAAGTTGAGCCAGATCTTCGATGGAATAAATATCGTGATGCGGCGGTGGTGAAATCAATTCCACCCCCGGTGTTGCGTAACGGAGCTTGCCGATATATTCCGAGACCTTGTGGCCCGGCAATTGGCCGCCTTCGCCCGGCTTGGCACCCTGCGCCATTTTGATCTGGATTTGATCGGCCGAATTCAAATACTCAGCCGTCACGCCAAAGCGCGCTGATGCCACCTGCTTGATGCGCGAACGCAGGGAGTCACCAACCTTGAGCGCAATATCGGTCTCGGCCGCATCGCCCAGCTTGCTCTTCAGAGTTTCACCGGCTACTTTCACCGGGATAAACCGCCTGGGATCTTCCCCGCCTTCGCCAGTATTGGATTTGCCGCCAATGCGGTTCATGGCCACGGCCAGCGTGGCGTGTGCTTCGGTTGAAATTGAGCCGAGCGACATTGCCCCGGTGGCAAAGCGCGTCACGATACTTTTTGCTGATTCCACTTCTTCGATCGGCACAGGTGCGCCAGCAGACTTGAGCTCAAACATGCCACGCAAGGTCATGTGGCGTTTGGTTTGGTCGTTGATCAGCCGCGCGTATTCTTTGTATGTCGAATACGAATTCGTTTTGGTCGAATGCTGAAGCTTTGCAATCGCGTCCGGGGTCCACATGTGCTCTTCACCGCGAACACGGAAAGCATATTCGCCGCCCGCATCGAGCTGCGTGCGCAACACAGGATCTTCACCAAACGCTTTTTGGTGCTGGCGCATGGCCTCTTCGGCAATTTCAAAAATGCCGATGCCCTCAACATTGGACGCGGTGCCAGTGAAGTACTTGTCGACAAATTCGCGCGACAACCCCACCGCTTCAAAAATCTGCGCGCCGCAATAGCTTTGATAAGTAGAAATGCCCATTTTGGACATCACCTTCAGTAACCCTTTGGAGATAGCCTTGATGTATTTTTTCTCGGCTTCCTTGGGATCAAGGTCTGGCAGATAATCCTGCATGTTGTGCAAGGTTTCCAGCGCCAGATACGGATGTACTGCCGCCGCGCCATAGCCGCCAAGCAGCGCAAAATGATGCACTTCGCGCGCACTGCCGGTCTCAACAACCAGACCGGTGGAGGTGCGCAATCCTTTTTTTACCAAGTGCTGATGCACCGCGCCGACAGCCAATAGCGCCGGGATCGCCACATGCGCTGCATCGACTTTGCGATCAGTGATGATAAGCAGGTTGTAGCCAAGGCGCAGCGCATCTTCCGC
>JANOQY010000203.1:0-5577 GCA_031414995.1 Betaproteobacteria bacterium | reverse complement strand
GGCAGAACAACGCAGCTATGGGAAATCCGTATCACGGACACAGCCGACAAGCTGGTATGCATATCGCGATTGACGATAGCGGTTCTCGAAAAACCAGTCGCTTGAGTTTCCCCTTGAAAGTCCACGCAACGTGAAGCGTATGCACGCACGCTTCTTCGCCCCATATCGCGCATTTTTCACGCAGCCCGATGTGACGGCGATGGTCGTCGTCGCGTGGCTGTCGCGCATGCCGGTCGGCATGATCGGCCTGGCGATGCTGATGTTTATGCGTGAATCGCTCGGTGACTTCAAAGTGGCGGGCAGCGTGGTTGGCATCTACTTTGTGTCGATGGCAGTGTTCGCGCCGGTGTGTGGCCGCGTCATTGATCGCATCGGCCCGCACTGGCCTTTGCGCGTTACTGGTGTACTGAACAGCGTGTTTCTGGCGCTGCTGTTTGTGGTGGTGACTCAAAAAAAGTCGCACGCCATCATCATGCTCGCCGCTGTTTTCGCCGGTGCGTTTGCGCCGCCAATTGCTGTGCTGACGCGCACTCTGTGGCGACATCGTTTCCCGGACGAGGTGAATCGCCGCATGGCATTTTCGGTCGACTCGATCATGATCGAACTTAACTTCACCATCGGGCCCGCATTGATCGCGCTGGTGATCGCCGGATTCGGCGCAAAGGTGGCATTCGCGCTGGCGCTGATCGTCACGTCAGGCGCATTCATTGTTTTTCTATACACGCCCGCGCTGAAATACTGGCAGCAAGAGCCGCGCATTGAACGCCATTTTCTCGGCCCGCTGACGGAACCAAAACTGGTTGGGCTCTTCGTTGTCACCTTCGGTCTGACATTTTCCTTCGGCATTCTGGAAGTCGGCTATCCGGCATTCGCCACCCATCTTGCGATGCCCGTACTGGCCGGCATATTGCTCGGCGTGAATTCATTGGGCAGCGCAGTGGGCGGCGCAATTTACGGTGTGCTGCATCCGAAGGCTCCGCTGGAGCGCCAGTTTGCGCTCGCCATCGGCATCATGGCTGTGCCATTTTTGATGCACTGGTGGGTGGATCAGATTGTTGTGTTTGCTGTCATCGCATTTTTTGCCGGTACGCTTATCGCGCCCGCCTTAACAGCGCAGACGCTACTCATCACCCGCATCGCCCCGAACAAATACGCGACAGAGGCGTTCACATGGTCGGCGACATTTATCGTCAGTGGCATCGGGATTGGTATGGCCGCCGGTGGTGCGGTGGCGGAGATTGTCGATGTGAAATCGACATTCCTGCTCGGCAGTGTTGTGTTGGCGGGAATGTCGATTGCGGCGCTGTTGTTGCAGCCTAAGCAAGGCAATGCAGCGCAGAGCTAACTGGATTAAAACTCTAGCACCGGCGGGGCTTTTCGGGCGTTTTATGCCTGAGCAGCTCGTCAAATGGCGATCTACGAAATAATTAGCGAGGGGATCGCTCCCCCGCCCCAACGCCGTATGCAGGTTTGCGTTCCAAATTAATCACACGCGCTCAAGATCCTGATACGGTGCGGCGGGAAGCACGACGGAGATCAAATCACCCGGGCGTACGATTCCACCGCACAACACAATGCCCATCACGCCGGCTTTTCGTATGAGTGCACCATCGACCGTCCGATCAAGTACGGCATTCATGAGGCCCGGCTGAAAATCATTGAGTTGCGTGCATGGGTTGCGCAAGCCTGTGAGCTTCACTACCGCTGATTGACCAAGCTTTAGCTGTGTATCAACCGGTAACGAAAGGAGTGCGATGCCGGATGTGGTGATGTTCTCGCCAAGCATGCCGGGCGATGCCGCGAAACCTTGCGCAGCGAGCTCGTCAAACAATTCAATGTGGATGAGGTGGACCTGCCGCAGGTTTGGCTGCGTTGGATCTCGTGCAACTCTGGAGCGATGCTTGACGGTAATGCCGCAATGCGCGTCGCCTTCGACACCAAGCCCTGTGAGTAGTGTGATGTCGGGCAGGTTGCGCTTGCTGAATTCGTGCGAACCGTTAGCGCTAACGTGGGTGACTTTTGCATTCATGCGGTAGAGCACCTGCTGCGACAATTTTCCGATTTTTACGGGAGAAGCTCGGCCACCAGATCGTGCTCCTGTGCTGCGACCACGCGCGCGCGCAGGAATTCACCGGGCTGTAATTTCTTGCTCACACCGGTGACGTAAACCACGCCATCGATTTCCGGTGCATCGGCCTTGGACCGACCGACGGCGATGCGTGCGCCCTTCTCACCAACGGCCAGACGATCAACCAGCACGTCGATCTCGAGCCCCACCTTAGCTTGCAATCGTTGTTGGCTGATTTTTACTTGATGCGCCATAAAGCGCGCTTGCCGTTCTTCGCGCAATTCTTTGGGCACGGGGTCGGCGAGCTCATTGGCTTTGGCGCCTTCGACCGGCGAATACGCAAAGCAGCCGACGCGATCGAGTTGTGCCTCTGTCAGGAAATCGAGAAGCTCTTGAAACTCAGCCTCGGTCTCGCCGGGGAAACCGGCAATGAAGGTGGAACGAATGGTCAGATCAGGGCAGATTTCCCGCCATGCTTGAATGCGCTCGAGTGTCTTCTCGGTGGCGGCGGGACGTTTCATTAATTTCAAAATGCGTGGATTGGCGTGCTGGAACGGGATATCCAGATACGGCAGGATTTTGCCTTCGCTCATCAGCGGAATAACTTCGTCCACGTGCGGATACGGATAAACATAATGCAAACGCACCCAAGGTTTATCAGCACCGCCGATACTGCCCAAGGCCTCACACAGCCCTGTCATGCGCGTTTTCAACGGGCGACCGTTCCAGAAGCCGGTACGATACTTCACATCGACACCATATGCGCTGGTGTCTTGCGAGATCACCAGCAATTCCTTCACGCCGGATTTGACGAGATTTTCTGCTTCCTGCATCACGCTGCCCACCGGACGGCTAACGAGATCGCCACGCATCGCGGGGATGATGCAAAAAGTGCAGCGATGATTGCAGCCTTCGGAAATTTTCAGGTACGCGTAATGCTTCGGGGTGAGCTTGATACCGGCTGCGGGAACGAGATCGATAAACGGATCGTGCGGCTGCGGCAAATGCGAATGCACGTGCTGCATGACTTCATCCTTGGCATGCGGACCGGTGACAGCCAGCACCTTCGGGTGAATCTGTTTGATGAGATTGCCACCGCCCTGCCCCGCCTTGGCGCCCAGACAACCGGTAACGATCACCTTGCCGTTTTCTGCAAGCGCTTCGCCGATCGCATCGAGCGACTCTTCAACGGCAGAATCGATGAAGCCACAGGTGTTCACCACCACCAGATCCGCGCCTGCATAGTCGGGCGCAATGTCATAGCCCTCGGCGCGCAATTGCGTGATGATTTGCTCTGAATCCACCAGCGCTTTGGGACAGCCGAGCGATACAAATCCTACGCGCGGCGGTTTAAGTTTTCGCGTTGTGATACTGATAGGGGCCGTTGCTGATTTCATGCCCTAGCGCTTATTTTTTGGTTTGCTGGCGGGTTTTTTCGCCCGCGATGGTGTGCTCGATTCTGGCGTCGGCTTATCAGCAGAGGCGTCGTTGCTGGCTGTTGCAGCATCGGGAGCCAGCGGATTGTAGGGGAATGTTGAAAACATCTGCATGGCTTTTTTTCGCAATTCTTCCTGCATCCCAACAACATTGGAGGCGCTTTTTTCCAGATAATCGCCCATCAGATTTGGCACGACACCAGGTGCGGCATGCATCAATTTTGCCAGCGCATCCGAACCGAACGGCGGGATTGGATTAGCGGCACCGGCCCCGGCACCGATGTTGCCGTAAAGCGATTTGGTTTGCTCCTGAAATTTTTTCTGCGCTTCATGAAAGGCGCCGATGCTGCGTTCCAGATAATTACCCATCAGCCCCTGCATGCTGTGGCCGTAGTAGCGAATGATGTTCGATAACATATCGGCCGAAAACATCGGCAAGCCACCGCTTTCTTCTTCAAGAATAATTTGCAGCAGAATGCTGCGCGTCAGGTCCTCATTGCTGCGTGCATCCAGCACGTTGAATTCCTGAACATCGAGCACAAATTGTTTGACGTCAGCCAGCGTGATGTACGCACTGGTCTCTGTATCGTACAGTCGGCGATTGGGGTATTTTTTTATGATTCGGGCCACGGCAACTCCTCTTAAGCAGTTCGCTGACAAATCAGCCCATAGGGCCGGATAAGCAACTCGACATGTTGCGCAATGAAAAAAATACCGTTTGCGCGCGATTGCAGCGCAATGTATTTCTTGCTGCGAAACGACTAGATGCTTGATTATCATAGCATTTTTTGATTGCTGCGGTGCTATAAATTATTTATGGTGCAGTGCAGCATAAATTGCTTGACTTGACGGATTCTTGGGATTAATATTCGTGTTGTGCGGTGCACCATTTTTCGGCGACTACATAAGCCAAGAGGTGAAAACCGTAATCGTGCCGCCTTGCTGGGAGCTTCTACGGCAACCAATCAAGGCAACCCAAAATTCAATCCACTTACGGAGCATAAACATGACAACCCTCAACATGGCCAACGAGCAATTTGGTGACTTTTCCAAATCTGCAATCGAAGACGCAATGAAATTCGCAACAGTTTCGCTCGACAGCATCGAACGCATGTTCGCACTCAACCTCGAAGCTGCCAAAGTTAGCCTCGATGTAACCGCAAAAAACGCAAAAGCAGTTGGTGCCGTCAAGGACGCACAAGCGTTGAACGGCCTGACCACGAAAGCATCGGAAACCGGCGTTGAATTCATGACCGGCTACTCCAAGAACCTGTACGAAATCAGCAATGCTGCTCAAGCCAAGTTTGGCGCATTGGTTGAGGAACGCGTCGCAACGTTTCAAAAGACGATGGTTGAAGGTCTGGACAAGGCAGCCAAAACTGCACCCGCGGGTTCCGATGTTGCGTTTGCTGCACTCAAATCCAGCATGGCTGCTTCTACCGCCGCGATGGACACATTGACCAAAGCCGGTAAGCAATTGTCGACCTACTCTGAGAGCGCACTTAAATCAGCCGCTGAAACTGTTTCCAAAGCAACGCCTTCAAAGCGCAAGTAATTCTGCATTGACGTCTCCTCCTCCTAATCGACAAGATTAGGCTTAGCCCCGGGTATTTCCCGGGGCTTTTTTATGGGCGCAATACAGAGGTTTGCATCGTTACAAAGAATGAAAAACACCCCTTATCGAGGCGTTTTCTTGTGTGATTGCTGAGCCGCAATCAATACTTGGTTCGGAGGTCGGATGGCTGTGACGAGTAGTACGCAGCCAAATCTCGAATGTCGTCCGGTTTCAGCGCCGCTGCAAAACCATTCATTGACGCGTTCTTGCGCTTGCCCGATTTGTATTGCATCAATGCGGCAACAAGGTAGTCGTAATGTTGTCCTGCAAGCACTGGGTAGTCAGGCTGGATGGGTTTGGCACCAGCTTCTCCATGGCATGCCGTGCAAGTCTCTGATTTCTTGGCACCCACCTCAGCATTGCCACGTGCGATAGCTGAAAGCGGAAGTACCAAACAAACTGCAGCGATCAGAAGTTGGTTTTTTTTCATGGTCAGTTTCAGCCCTTATTTCTGCGCG
>JANOQY010000202.1:0-12733 GCA_031414995.1 Betaproteobacteria bacterium | reverse complement strand
ACCAGCCCTTTCACAATTGATACCGCACGCACTGTGTAGTGCTCTGTCTTCTCGGTCTTTGATGCGCGTTCACTCGACGTATTTTTCGCGTCCTGCGCCATTGACGAGGTGGTCAGCAAACATGCGGCCACGCCGACCATGCGATGGGCAAATGAACATTTTTGATGCGTCATAAAAACACTCCTGAACTACTGGCTTTTGAGAAGCTGCGTGAAATTCTTGCGGAATTTACTCAGCTTTGGCGAGACCACTGCCATGCAGTAGCCCTGATGGGGATTACGTTTGAAAAATTCCTGATGGTATTCTTCAGCCGGATAAAAAGTTTCCGCAGCGACCACTTGGGTGACGATTGCGCCGCCCCAAATTTTTTCATTCGTCAGATAGGCAATGCTTTCATTCGCGATTGCCACCTGTTCCGGCGAATGCGTAAAAATCGCAGATCGATATTGCGTACCGGCATCATTGCCCTGCCGGTTTAGCGTGGTGGGATCGTGAATACCAAAGAACACCATCAATATTTGTTTATATGAAATGATCGCGGGGTCAAACGCAACCTGCACGACTTCGGCGTGACCAGTGGTGCCGCTGCATACCGCCTCGTAGCTTGGATTGGCGCCTGGACCGCCCATGTAGCCGGAGACAACATCCTCAACGCCTTTGACATCGTCGAACACCGCCTCAAGACACCAGAAACAACCGCCGCCTAAAGTGGCAACTTCAATATTTTTCATCTTAGTACTTTCTTTCTCTCATTCGGGAACGCTTTTAGTCACACAACATGCCGGGACCTTTCACCGATACCGCCGCTGCTGCCACTACTGCGCCTTTAAATTAACAAGCCCATCCTCAAACAAAGATGGGCCTGTTGAATCTGAAGCAGGTGTGCTTTATTTACTTGGCAAAATTTGCCGCAACAAAATCCCAATTGACGATCGACCAGAAGCCTTTGAGATAGTTAGGGCGGCTATTGCGATAGTCGATGTAATAGGCGTGTTCCCAGACATCGCAGGTCAACAACGGCGTCATCCCCTGTGTGAGCGGCGTGGCAGCATTGCTGGTGCTTTCAAGGCTCAAGCTGCCGTCCGATTTTTTGCAAAGCCAAGCCCATCCTGAACCGAATGTGCCCGCTGCCTTGGCATCGAACTGCTTCTGGAACTCTTCAAACGAACCAAATTGTTTGTCGATGGCAGCTGCCAACGCGCCGGAAGGTTTTCCGCCGCCGCCAGCGCTGACCGGCTTGAAACCCAGAAAATAGAAATCATGATTCCAGATTTGCGCGGCGTTATTGAAAATTGGGCCTGCGGGCGCTTTTTTTACCACTTCTTCCAGCGAGAGGTTTTCGAACTCCGTACCCTTGGCAAGATTGTTCAGGTTGGTGACATAGGTTGCGTGATGCTTGCCGTAATGAAAATCGATAGTCTCGGCAGAAACATGCGGCACGAGGGCGTCTTTGGCGTACGGAAGGGCGACTTGGGCGAACACGGTCATGGCAAACTCCAGTGGAATATGGAACGTAGGTTAAACAGATTGTATGCGCTACATTTGAACATCGCGACACGAGTAAGTTCGATGGCGTAACATCTTCGCAGCTTTTCAACCAATAAAAACGGGCGCATGGCGCACCCGTTTGATTCATACATTCAGCAGTTCGCGCTGCGACACTCGCTGCGCATGCACCCGCCAGGCAGTTTAGCTGGCCTGAATTACCGCGCACGCAATGCGGGGACCAGCATTCCCGGTCGGCTGCGTCTTGTAGTCATCCGGGTCGCGATGCGCGATCATCCCCCGACCGATAACACTGGTCGGGCCGGCCGACACGGTGATCACATCCAATACTGCGGACAATTTGGCATTTCCTGCAGCGTCAGCCTTAAGCGAAGGTAAATCGCCAGCATGGCGTTCCATACCAACATGAGCGCCGTGCGGTTTGCCGAGTGGGTTGAAGTGGCCACCGGTACTCATGCCGTCGCCGGAACTACAGTCGCCCTTCTCGTGTATGTGAAAGCCGTGGTCAGCATTGGGTTTCAGTCCGGTTAAGCTCGCCTCCACCCGGACCTTGTCCCCAACCTGCGTAAACGTGACCGTTCCAGCGGCAGTATTTCCTTTGGTCGCCTCAAGCTTCGCTACTGCGACCGGGCCAGTGGGGGTGACGTGCGCACAACCGACAAACAAGGCAACGACAACAACACTAACTATTTTCTGATTCAAAACTCTTCTCCTGGCAAATTAAGAAACATCATTTGGTAACGGGTTTCACATCCTTTGCAGGCACTGCAGCCTTTGCAGGCAAAGCCGCTGGTGCCGTTGGTGCCGCGGCGACAATGATAGGAGTCGGCTTGGGAATCGGCTTGCCTGCCTTTTTCATGTTCGCCTGATAGTTCTTGACAGCACGTTCCTCTGCGGCGGTTTGCAGGACTTTCCCCTTCTCCGCAGCCGCTTTATCTTTCTCGGCCTTTGCCGCGACCGCCACGGGATCAGGGGGTGGCGCGGGAGGCAATTTAGCGAATGCGCTGACGCTAAAACAAGCGACTGCAATGCAACCAAAAGCTAGTCTGACGTTCATGTTCTGGTTCTCCTCAATCGTCGCCGTTGGCAGGCTGCGCAGCAGTGGCGATTGTGCCCGCGCGCTTTCCGGATTTCACTTCGTCATACCAAAGCGCGTGGTGCTCTTTGGCCCAGGTTTCATCCACAGAGCCGTTGCGCATCCCCTGATACGCGCCCTCCGTACCGATGGATCCCATGTATATATGTGCGAGCGAAAGTGCCGCAAACGTCACCGCGCCGATGGCATGGGCTAAATTTGCCTGCGCCATGAGTTCGCGGGCAGTATTCCAGTTTGGAAACAACAGAATCACACCGGAGATGCTGACGGCGAGGCCAAGAATCACCACGCCCAGCCAGAACCACATTTTTTCACCGCCGTTGAAACGACCGGAAGGCACATGATTGCCCGACAGCATGCCGCCAAGTTTCGATAGCCACGTAAAGTCGTTCCCGTTCAGGAAGTTGTCTTTGACATAGAGAAAGAAAAACACGACGATCGAGAATAGAAACAGCGGTCCGACGAAGTTGTGAATATTCTTGCCCACAACCGTGATCCATGAAAATACCGATGCGCCCAACAGCGGCAAGAGCACGTACTTTCCAAACAGAATCACGATGCCGGTAATAGCGAGTACGGTAAACGAAATCGCCATGGTCCAGTGCGCAATCCGTTCTGCGCTGTTGAAGCGCTCAATCAGGCGACCGGTTGGTTTGTCATGCAGCTTGATCGGCCCTTTGATCACAAAAAAGAGCAGCAGCAAAGCTGGCACCACCAGAAGCGCAATGCCACCATAAAAAGTAACCGGACCGTTGCGTATCGTGCGCCACCATTGCCCCTCATCTTCGATCAGCACGTTCATCTCCCGCCCTGGGACAGACGCATACTGCGGCTTGGATTCTACGTCGGACCACTTGGGTGGCTGATTCCAGCCAATCGCCGCAGTACTGCCTGCGGGCAACGCAGGTGCCACTTTAGGTGCAGCAACATCTGCCGCCGCAGGCGCAGCGGAAGCTGGCGCAACCACTGCAGGTGTCGCAGACTGCGCAGCCACTCCTCCTGCGCCCAGCAAGATCAAGCCGGCAGCAGAAAGGTTACATATGACTTTTATGAAATTCATATTCATCGCCCATTCCTCCTATTTTTTGACGTCGGTGCGAAGATATTCGTTTTGGGTATTGCTCCGCTGTGCGAGCGTTGCCTCCCATTTCTTCTTGTCGCCGCCAAAGATTGCACCCTCAGCTGCACGCGTATCTTTCTTGCCGGCGTAAACCTTTTCGGTCTTTGCCGTCTGATCGATTTCTCCACACGCAGAAAGTGTCAGCGCCAATGCAGCTGCGACAAGAATGCCAACTCGACGAGCCATCATGTTTTTGCTCCCAGTGGTGCAATCCGCGCGTCCGGCTTGTAGGCCATCGCCCATCCCCATACTTCCTCACCTTTGCCGCGCCGTTTGACACGCTGCTTGTAGATGGACGTAATCACGTCGCCGTCGCCTGCCAGTAATGCCTTGGTTGAACACATTTCTGCGCACGCGGGGAGCTTGCCTTCTGCCAGCCGGTTACGGCCATATTTTTTGAATTCAGCTTCGGTGCTGTTTTCTTCCGGCCCGCCGGCACAGAAGGTGCATTTATCCATCTTGCCACGCAGACCAAACGCGCCGGCTTGTGGGAACTGAGGCGCGCCGAACGGGCATGCGTAGAAACAATAACCGCAACCGATGCAGAGGTCCTTGTCGTGAAGTACCACACCCTCTTCGGTTTTGTAGAAGCAATCCACCGGACATACCGCCATGCAGGGTGCGTCGGTGCAATGCATGCAGGCAACCGAGATTGAACGCTCACCCGGTTTGCCGTCGTTCACCGTCACGAGTCGGCGACGATTCACGCCCCAGGGTACTTCGTGTTCGTTTTTACATGCTGTTACGCATCCGTTGCATTCGATACAACGCTCAGCGTCACAGATAAATTTCATTCTTGCCATGATGGGTTCTCCTGTTATCCGTGTCGTTAAGCCGCCGCAACCTGGCAGAGGGTGGTTTTGGTTTCTTGCATCATTGTCACGCTGTCATAGCCGTATGTGGTCGCCGTGTTGACGGCTTCACCACGCACGATTGGCGCTGCGCCGTCAGGATATTTGTCGAGCAAGTCCTTGCCCTGCCACCAGCCGGCAAAGTGGAAAGGGATGAAGGTCGTGCCCGGTGCCACACGTTCTGTGAGCAAGGATTTGACTTTTATCTTCGCGCCAGTTGGCGAATTAACCCAGACAAATTGATTGTTCTTGATCCCGCGCGCCTCTGCATCTTTGGGGTTGATCTCCACAAAGTTCTCCTGCTGCAATTCGGCAAGCCATGGATTGGAACGCGTCTCGTCGCCGCCACCTTCATACTCAACAAGACGACCGGATGTCAGGATAAGTGGAAAGTCCTTGCTGATATCCTTGTTTTTATCCTGGATGGTTTTGTACAGCGTGTGGATACGCCAGAAGTTTGCCTTGTCGGCGTGTGTTGGATATTTTGCAACCATATCCGGACGTGGGCTGTAGATGGGTTCGCGGTGTTGTGGCACAGCATCCGGGAAATTCCACACGACTGCACGCGCCTTGGCGTTACCAAACGGGTGACAGCCGTGAACCTTCATCACGACGCGCTGGATGCCACCGGAAAGATCGGTCTTCCAGTTCTTGCCCTCTGCCGCTTTTTGTTCATCTTCGGTCAGGTCTGCCCACCAACCCAGCTTCTTCAACAATACGTGATCGAACTCAGGGTAGCCGGTGGTGATGTCAGCGCCTTTTGAATGCGAGCCATCTTCCGCCAACAAATTGACGCCATCCTTATCCACACCAAAATTGGCGCGGAAATTCCCGCCGCCATCCATCACGTGTTTGCTGGTGTCGTACAAGTTTGGGGAGCCTGGATGCTTGAGCGCGGCGTTGCCGTAACACGGCCACGGCAGGCCGAAATAATCCCCATTCATGTTGTAGCCGGATTCTTTGTCAATGACATCCTTGGTGCAACGAAGCGTCTTCACGTCGAACGCATCCATGTTGCGCATATGCGCTTTCAGGCGCTCCGGCGATTGACCGGTGTAACCAATCGTCCAGGTGCCTGCGTTGATTTCTCGCAGGATGTCTTCCACGACTGGCTCGTCGCCTTTCAAGGCAATATTCTGCTTGCCGTTGGCCTTGCCCACCAGTTGATCACCAAATCCAAACTTCTTGGCAAACAAATACATGATGGTGTGATCGGGCTTGGACTCAAACAGGGGCTCTATAACTTTTTCGCGCCACTGAATCGAACGGTTCGATGCCGTCACGCTACCCACGGTTTCAAACTGCGTCGCGGCTGGCAACAAATACACGCCTTCCTGACGATCAGGCATGGCCGCAGTTGCCGTCGGATACGGATCGATAACGACCAGCAAATCCAGCTTCTCCATCGCCTTTTTCATGTCCAGACCACGGGTCTGCGAATTCGGCGCGTGCCCCCAGTACACACATGCGCGCAGGTTACTGTCCTGATCGATCAGCTTGTTGTCCTCCAGCACGCCGTCGATCCAGCGCGATACCGTCATGCCCGGCTTTTCCATCATTGCCTGCGAGGCGTACTGGGCCTTGATCCAGTCGTAATCGACGTTCCATACTTTGGCCCAGTGTTTCCACGAACCGGTCGCCAAGCCGTAATAGCCCGGCAATGAATCCGGATTCGGGCCAACGTCGGTTGCACCTTGCACGTTATCGTGGCCGCGGAAAATGTTTGCGCCGCCGCCTGAAGTACCAATATTGCCCAACGCCAATTGCAGGATGCACGACGCGCGCACGATTGCATTGCCGATGGTGTGTTGAGTCTGACCCATGCACCAAACAATCGTGGAGGGACGGTTTTTTGCCATCGCTTCCGCCGCCGCGTAAACCTCCGCTTCCGGAACGCCGCAGGCTTCTTCAACGGCCTTCGGGTTCCACTTCTTCATGACATCTTCTTTGACCTTCTCCATCCCGAAAACACGGTCATTGATGTACTGCTTGTCTTCCCAACCGTTACTGAAGATGTGATATAGCATGCCAAACAGGACCGGGATATCCGTACCAGAGCGAATGCGGATGTATTGATCGGCCTTGGCTGCGGTACGCGTGAAGCGCGGATCAACCACGATCATCCGCGCGCCGTTTTCTTTGGCGTTCAACATGTGCAACATCGACACTGGATGCGCTTCAGCGGCATTTGAGCCAATGTACATCGCGCACTTGGTGTTAGACATGTCGTTGTACGAATTGGTCATCGCACCATAACCCCAGGTGTTGGCCACGCCGGCAACAGTGGTTGAGTGACAAATACGTGCCTGATGGTCGGTATTATTGGTGCCAAAGAGCGAAACGAACTTGCGCATCAGATAGGCTTGTTCGTTGTTGTGCTTGGAGGAACCGATCCAGTACACCGCATCCGGGCCGCTTTCCTTTTTAATCTTCGCCATCTGGTCGCCGATCTCGTTGATCGCCTGCTCCCAGCTGATGCGTTTGTATTTACCGCCGACCAGCTTCATCGGATATTTCAGGCGATGCTCACCATGCCCGTGTTCGCGAATCGCGGCACCTTTGGCGCAGTGCGCACCGAGATTGATTGGCGAATCAAACACCGGCTCCTGGCGTACCCACACACCGTTTTGCACGACTGCATCAATGGCGCAACCAACTGAACAATGCGAACAGATGGTTCGTTTAATTTCGAGCTTGCCGTCACCCGTACCCGGTGCTGCTGCCTCGGCTTTTCTGACCATCGAGAAAGGCAATTGCGACGCAAATGCACCGGCCCCCGCGACCATGCCGGAGCGCCGTAAAAACGCGCGACGGTCCATGGTACCGATGGCCTGATTCGCCTTCAGTGCTAATCCACCAATTGCACCAACGGTGCCGTTTTGTACACGACTACTGGATTTTTTTGTCAGCAACATGATCGTTCTCCTTGCCTACAATTTGGTGGTTTCGTAATACTGCGAGATGTGCGGCGTGACGTGGTATCCCTTTACCTTTGAGGCCTTGCCATCGACATTCGGTGTTTCAACAATTTCCGTCGCACTTCCGCCAGCAACTACTGCTGCGACAGCACCGGCACTCGCAATTGTTGCGCCCAGCAAAAAATTTCTGCGCGCATTCGGTGTTTGCGTTTTGGATTCAGGTTTCATGGCGGAACTCCTTGGTGTGAATGGAGATATTAATCATCGGACTATCGTGCAAAAAAAGAAGAAGAACTACATTTCAAAAGCGTGAATTTCAATCTGGAAAAAAACCCGGGCCAATGCGGCGACCCGCTTATAATAATTTGAATTTTCATTATTTATTGTTGCGTCGCAGCATTCGAGTACCCACGACTTCAGGTGCTTCGAGAAGAAAGCTCTCTGTTCATCCAGCGTCGCGGGCGCACTTGCCACATCGCCCATGATCAGGGCTCGCATTACATCGCAGAGTGCGGCCAGATGGTCTTCAGTTTCGCGCGCGGTGCCGTCCCGCGAAAACCCCATGCGGGCGAGATCGGTGCGCAATTCTGCCAGCGGTTTTTCATTCATGAACCCCGCCTGATAGTAGGATCCATACAGCATCACCGGCGGGCGTCCGATGCCGATGAAAAGGAGTTCGAACTCTTCAGCCAACGCGTCCGACGTCACAACGCCAGACGCCGCTGCGAGCGCAGCCCAAGCTTCTGCGAGTGCGGGCGCCTCGTTCGCGGCCGGCTCAGGAGCAATCATGATGGCCTGCAACAGCCGGTCATCAGGCGCGTGATAGAACAGATTGGCCAACAATGCATAAAAATCAGCGCGCGCCTGATCCTCTCCGCCAATCATTCGCGGCTGTTCAAAGCGGATCGCCTGGAGAGCACTCATGATTGCTGCCCCATGGACTTGCCAGTGAGAATCGAGTATTCCTGTTTGTTCGACATCATGTCCACCACGCGGCAATCGGCACACATCTGCAAACGCTTAAGCTTTCCTTCGCCCTGAAACATCGAATGTCCGGCGAGCTTGCCCAACATATTGTCGATCATCTGTTTGGTGCCGAGCGGCTTTCCGCATGAAATACAGTCGAACGGCTCAGCCTCGTTTAGCACGACCTCGGTTTTCCGTGCCTCACCCAGCAACAGGCGCGGGAAAAGTGCGATGGCGCTCTCCGGGCAAGTGTTTTCGCAGAGCCCGCACTGCACACAATTTCGCTCCAGAAATCTAAGCTGCGGAATTTCTCCACCGTCCATCAGTGCTGATTCCGGACATGCGCCAACGCAAGCCATGCACATGGTGCATTTTTGCTTATCGATATTCAAAGCGCCGTAGAGGCTTCCTGCAGGCAACGCAATTTCCGCCGGGCGCACATTCGCGTGCCGCATAAAATGCTCAATCACAAATTCCAGCGTGCCGCGCTTGTCGTTGGATAAATTGAACCCTGCAGGCACCGGTACAGTTTCGCCGGATGCAATGTTTTGCAAATCGTCGGCAGAAATTACGCCATCGTTCAGCGCCAATAGTGAAAAATGCGCGCCGGAAAACCCTAGTGCATGCAGGATTGTTTCTCCAAGTGCCATTTCAGTTTTCAGCGCTGCCAGATATTGCGGTGCCTCGCTGCCCGTCGCCAATATCGCGACATGTCCCGCGCCGTAGGCAATTGCGCCGAGCAAGACATCAAGCCCGGCGGAGGCAATGTGCCAGGTTTCCAGCGGCAGAAAATTGGCTGGCAATCCATCGGCATCGCCTGACCTGGCCAACGCAGCAATGGCTTCGCGCCCGTCGGTGGCATTGTGGAATAAAACGACCGGTGCTGCACCCTGCCCCTTGGCCGCCACGCGATACGCATTGAGCATCGTTTTCAATTGCGATCCACGATCAGCCACAAGTGGATATTGGTAACTCATCGCGCCGGATGGACATACGGTAGCGCAGGCACCGCAACCCATGCAAAGATGCGGATCAATTTTTACAATGTCGCCGAATGATGAGATTGCCTCGGCTGAGCAAATATCGATGCATTTGTTGCAGCCGGTTTTCTTTGAGCGGCTGTGCGCGCAAATCGATTCCTTGTAAGCAAAAAATTTGGGCTTCTCGAATTCGCCAACCATCTCAGGCAATTCCGCCCGCGCCTTCGCCAGCGATACTTGATCAACCGCGTGAAAATAGCCTTGGGGCGGTTGATGCATCGCAAACATCGGTACGGACCGCAAATCCAGCACGAGGTCGAACGGCGCTGTTTGTGCAGGGGAAGCCGTGCCTAGCGCTTCGGAAAGTGGTGCAAACACCAACTCAAATGCGCCCAGATAGCCACGCAGTGACATCAGTGTTCCGGACACAATTTCTGTTTCATTAATAATCGGCGGCGCTGCTGCGCCAGTCCAGAGCACCGCAATCGTCAGTTGAACATCCAAACCTTCAATTGCCTGCGCAACTTGACGCGCCTCGTCTGCAATAACGAGCAGCCGACCGTTCGATTTGTAAGAGACGCTTGCCACCGGTGACAAAGGCGGTAACTGTGCGAACGCTTGCATGGCGGCGTTCTTGGCGTTGACGGAAATGTGCTGGCCAGAATTTATCGGTTGACGTGGTGTTGACTGCGCATCAACACTGGATTCGGCGGCAAAAAATGTAAATGCTTTATGGCCTGGGCGATCAATATCTGCCCCTGCATGCCCGGCTGCTGTAGCCACCTCCACCTCAGCATCTGCTTCGCTGTTTTCGCGAATGATTGCCATTTTTGCTTTTCACCTTTGCGCCCAACACGCTGGAGCACTAACACTGACACGATTCTACAAGTAGTAATACGACGACAACACAATTTTTTATACAGGTGTTTGTTACTAACTAAGCCATCATTTAGCAATGCGACGCATTCTCATTGGCTGTTGTTGAGTATTTTCGCCCCGATATTCAGTCCGGCGAATGCTTCAAATTTGGGTTGCTGGCTGGTACAACTTCGTGCTCGTCGGGCAACTCAATTGCTGCCGACGTTGGTACGGCAGCGTCTGCCGACAACAATGCTAACGCGCTCGATTCCGCAGCGGCAACGTTCTCTTTTTTCTCTTCGTCATCAAACAATTTCAGCGTTTTTGAAATGCTCATTTGCCGAATGATGTCCATCGATAACGGCGATTCGATGGAGTAATCGTCGATGTAGGTATCAAGACGATCCATCACGTTGTAATGCGGATCGGTGAAGAGTCTTTTCATCGCCTGATTGCGCAACTGTGGATCAACGTCCTTGGCCATGAACGGAGAGAAGTCAGATTGCGCGGTGAGACTGTCGAGCGCTGGTAGCGGCGGCGGCAATGATGGATCAGGCAAAGTCCGCTCTGCACGGGCATCTTCAGCCGTTTTATGCCTGAGAATGCCGCCAATGCTGGAGTTTTTATTTTCTGTGTTTAGAGAGCCAACACTGCTTTGCGAGTCGGCTAACGGCGTCGATTCAACTTTGCCGTCATCCCCTTCATGCTTTACCCGCGACCAGCGCGAAAGAAATGATTCATCGGACTTGGCATCCGTGTTCTTATCGACTGTCATCGCATTCCATTCTTGTATCGCCCATCTTTGCTCTCAAACGATTTTGGCCGGATACGCTGCTTTTTCTCGGGCGGCTGATAATTTTCACGCACCCAGTCCGACAACGCTGAAAAAATATCCGGCGGCATCGCAACGCTTTCCACTTTCTCCTGCGCATCCATCAATCGTGCGGCCTCGTTATAGCTCAAGGTCACCAAATGCGGATAGATTGACACGCCATCTTCCTCCATACGCCAGGTCACAAATACCTTTGGTTCCGGCGCGGTGACGTTGAGGTAATAGCCTTCTCCTTCGTCGCGAAACACCTGCAAAAGAAAACCGGGATAAAGTTTGTGCAGCAGCCCTTCGCGCTCCATCAGCACGCGTGGTTCGGTCGCACTGCCATCGTCGGGCAACACACCGGCAAGCTGCCATTTTTCGCTTTGCCAGCGATTGTCGATGGCAATGCGTTCCATCACGACAGAAATAGCGAACGTCAATTTTTCCAAGTCAGTTCCATCAATTGCGCCACAAAATTGTGGCGGCCTCGTGTGTGCTAGTTTCTCACAACGCCATCAACGTGGAGATGGCTCATCAGAACCAACCTTCAATTCCGTTATCCTATGCAAATGCCGACAAGAGACACGATCAATATTATCCCCATTGCAGATGTCCGTCCCCTGCGCATTCCGACGCTCGCAAGTGCCGTCGATGCGCGTGTGCTCGCAGACACGCGTGGCCGACGTCTGCGCGATCTGCGCATCTCGGTCACGGACCGCTGCAATTTTCGTTGCACTTACTGCATGCCCAAGGAAGTGTTCGACGCCAATTACGATTTTCTACCGCACGCAGAATTGCTGACGTTCGAGGAAATCGTTCGTGTCGCGAAAATTTCGCATGAACTCGGTGTGGAAAAGATCCGCCTCACCGGTGGCGAACCTTTGCTGAGGAAAGGCATTGAGCGTCTCATCGAAATGCTCGCCACCGCCTTACCCGGTGTTGATTTGACCCTCACCACCAACGGCAGCGCGCTAAAAACAAAGGCACAAAGCCTTAAAGATGCAGGGTTAAAGCGTGTCACCGTGAGCCTCGACTCACTCGACGATGCGACCTTCCGCGCGATGAACGATGTCGATTTTCCGGTCGGCAAAGTATTAGAGGCAATCGCTTTCGCGGCGGCGACGGGCTTGGGGCCGATCAAGATCAACATGGTGGTGAAGCGCGGCGTGAACGATCACCAGATTGTCGATATGGCGAAATACTTCAAAGGTTCCGGCCACATTTTGCGATTTATCGAATTCATGGACGTCGGCGCGACCAATGGCTGGTGCATGGATGATGTGATTGCCTCAGCGGAAGTGGTGCGGCGTATTGGCGCAGTTTTCCCGTTGGTAGTGGCGGACGCTAACTATCAGGGCGAGGTGGCGGAACGCTGGCGGTTTGCGGATGGCTCAGGGGAAATCGGGGTGATTTCCAGCGTGACCGAAGCCTTTTGCGGCACCTGCACACGCGCACGACTATCGACAGACGGGCAGATTTTTACCTGCCTGTTTGCAGAGAAGGGATTCGATATTAAAAGTCTGTTGCGCGGTGGTGATGAAAAAGGTGCAGACTTGGAAATAAGAAATGCACTCGCTGCAATTTGGCAACATCGCGCAGATCGATATTCGGAGATTCGCACGGC
>JANOQY010000201.1:0-8489 GCA_031414995.1 Betaproteobacteria bacterium | reverse complement strand
ACCAGATGGAATTATTCGTGTTTGAAAACGCAGCGTGTCAGCAAGCGGTATTGGTTGCGCGGCTGGATAATCTGGGCAAAGGCGCGGGCCGCGCAGCGTTGCAGAATGTCGATTTGATGTTGGGGCTGCACTAAGTAAAATCGGCGTATTTGCCGTAGAACGCCATTGGGTGCGGCTTTCAGCTGTAAATGTTGCCAGAGGCCGCGCCAGTGCTGGTTGTAGAGTCTATTGCTCACGAGCGCCATGAAGAAATACTTGTATTTATCCCTGCTAGCAAATGTGGTTGTGTTGTGTCAATTTGTACTTGCACTGAAGGTGAAATTTGACACTCATAGCGTTCTTCAAAAAGCCGAGGTGAGCGTACGCCTGGCGAAAGGAACGGGTATGGAGTTGGCTCCTCTGCTCGATGCCTATATGACTGCTCAGTCGTTTTCAATTCTGCAAGATGGCGTAGTAAGAATGGCATCTATAGGAATTGTTATGGCTACGTGCGCGCTGATTGCCCAGCTTGCAGCGCTTTATTTATTAGTGAAAGGGAACTCTAAGGGGCCGGTGCAAGTTGTTTAGTAGAGTGAAGTGATTTATCAAGAAAGAAAAAAGGCTTGCATTTTTGTCAGTCACCAATATAAATCGCAAGACCTTCTCTCTCAGCATAAATTAACGTAGATCGCCATTTGGTGAGGTTCTCAGAGGTAAATGCCGCCAGAAGCCTCGCCAATGCTTGTTGTATAAATTATTATCTGGCGAGCTCCGCACTTCGCCTGACGTGACGAATCGCTTCATCATTGCGACCAAGCTGCTCCATCAAGCGCGCCAATGTCATGTGCGCATCCAGCGTGGGCTCTAGCGCAACACTCGCTTCGAGATAGCTTTGCGCCTTGCCCCACAGCGCCTGTCGCATACACAGCTTACCCAGCGTGGCGAGCAAGACTGCATCACGTGCGTGTTGCCGCAGCCAGCGTTCGGCGCGTTCAATTTGCGCCAGCGTCGAATCGGTTTTGCAATCGGCATAAATAGCCACGAGCCCGCTGTCCCATCCGTCGGCGCCGCGCTCTTCAATCGTTTCCTCAATGACAGCCTTGGCTTCATTGCCACAGCCCAATGTCAGCAGCCGCTTGGCGACGGTCGCGCTCATCAAGGCGTCAAAACGCGATTCACGCGCAAACGCTTTCCACGCATCGGTAATCGCTTCTGGATTCGCGGGTTTTGATTTGATCAGATTGAGTTCGGCGTTCAGCCGGATTTGCTGTGCCGCGCCCTCTGGCAGCATGCCCGAGCGCGTTAGCGGCGCCAGCGTGACGAGCACATCTTCCCACGCCTTGCCGGCGACCTCGGCTTCGACTTTCATCTTCAGCACACCCGGATTTTTCGGGTCGCTCGCGGCAAGATTTTTCAACAGTGACAGCGCCGCTTCGGCCTTGCCATCGGCCAACAGCATGTAGGCTTTCGATGCATCGCGCATGCGTGTCGAGCCTTCATTGCGGATGTGGTCCAGATACGGCACTGCCGCGCCGGAATTACCGCCTTCATATGCCGCCCACGCTGCAATGGCGGCAGCCATGTCGCGCGTGTCGTCGTGCTGCAGTGCCGTGCGCGCTCGCGCTTCCGCTTCGCGGAACTCGCCTGAAAATAGTAACTGCATGCTTTCCAAAAGCAGGTCGCGCGACTTCGCGCGCTCATGCTCGATTTTATGTTTACGGAGTTGGCGCGGCAATCGATACGTCTTAACGGCCAATTGAATCAGCAAATACGCCGCAACAAACAACACCAGTTGCAGAATCACGAGCAGCATAATCGACAATTCAACGCGCCATGGCGGCAGCACAAACACCGCGTAACCATTGCCGTAACGCCCGGCCAAGGCAAGCGCGACCGCCAGCGCCGCAAGAGCGAACACCCATAAGGCCAGGCGAATCGGGCGACTGGTCATATCAGCGTTCAGCGTTGCGGCCGTTCGCGCGCGGCGCGGGCAGCCCGCGCTGCATTCAGGCTGGTGGTGATGTCAGGTGGCGCAATCGACACAGGATTTTCGGCCAACTGCTTTAGCATCGCGAGCGCATTGGTGTTGACCTTCGCCTTTGGATCAAAATATTTGGTGAGCATGTCGCGCACAATTTTGAGATCTTCTTTGTAGTTCACGTCGTCGCGCGCGATGAGCGCAGTGCGCGCGGAGAGCAGCCGCAACTTTAAATTCTCGCGCAGGAAATAACTTTGTTGCGGAGAGAGTAGCGCGACATCGCCGCTGTCGAGCTCACGGATGCGGATAAGTTGCTTCATTTCAAACCAGAGGTCCCGACCAAAACGCAACGCAATGTTCTCGCCCGCATCGGTGACACGCGCATCGCGGGCCGCTGGAGTGCCGCCCGCCGTCGCATCCGGGATCGACAAGGGCAGCGTCGCGGCAAGCACCATCAAGTTATCGAGCTTCAGACTGATGCCGACGGTATCGACCAACGGCAACGCCTTGAGACGCTCCATGTCCTGCGTAATCGCGCGGCGCAATTGCACAACCTGCAATTTATCGGCACGCGCCAAACGCTGATCGGCGGTTTGCAACGCGATCAGCGCCGCACGCACATTAGCGGCAAGCACCAGTTCGCGGCTGGCAATATTGAGTGTTTGCTCGATCTCGGCCAGCAACCAGTCATCCGGCGCGCGCGCCAGATCGCGGGTCATTTCCTCGAGCGCCACGCGCTGCCCTTGAAACTCGGCGAGTTTGCCTTCCAACTGCGCGACGCGGTTTTGGGATTCGCGCAGCTCCTTCTGCATTTGGTCCACCAGCACGGCGGTTTGATTTTGTATCTTGCTCTGTTCGGCAAGTTTCACGCCGACGGTTTGGGTGAGCGTCTGTGCGGAATCACGCGAATCCCACCACGCCCACAGTCCGACAGCGAGCCCTGCAAGCGCCACTGCCAATGCGACAACCCCCATTCCGGAGGTGGCAGCAGAGGCGACAGGTTTGGAGTTGAGTTCGTCCATGATTTAGAAGGTAAGGGGATTAAGCAATCGCGGTTTCAAATCAGCCAGTGTTGCCGTTAATGCGGCCTCTGCCAACGGCACTTCCGCGATTTTGGCAAAACCGCGTGCCCGTGCAGCATCCGCAACGCGTGAATTAGGTACCAGCAACACCATTCCCATCCCCATTCCCAGTCGCGTTTGCGGTGAAACGTGCATGATTGTAAAAATATTCATCAGACTATCCAGTGTTTCAACACTCAGGGCAAAGCAGCCATGCACGCGGTCGGACGCAAGCGATTTTTGTAACGATTCCCGCGCAGCCAACGTCGGCACAATCGGTGTCCGACGATAACACTCAAGCACCGTAATGCGGGCACCACGCGCTGTCAGTGTTTGCTCAAGCACTGTACGCCCACCAAGTTCACTCTGCCCTTTCACAAGAATAATATGTCGCCCCTCAACCTTGTGCAATTGCGAAAGCGCCAATAGGCCCTCGCTGTCGATGCTTTGTTGCGGTGACACAACATTCTGACAGCCCGCATCCATCAGCGCTGTAGCCGTGGCGCGACCGATGGCAAACATTTGAACATCAGGCACGATGTCACCAACACCAGCGCGCTTAAGCACCGGTAACCCATATGCCACCGCGTTGGCACTCACAAAGATAACGCCGGAAGCGCTGGCCAGATCGCGCGGTGCCAGTGACGCCTCGATGGGCGCGATATCCAGAACCGGAAATTCGATGATGTCGGCACCCGCTTTTCGCAAAGTGCTTGCGGTACGAGCGGCTTGATCGCGAGGGCGTGTAACGACTAATGTCAGCCCTTGCAATGAGGGCTCAGGCCGCATTTGCGCTGTGCCGGGACAGCGTCGCCAGAATTTCTCTGGCGCCCTCTTCAATCAGCGCTTGTGCTAACGCGGTGCCGAGCGATTCAGCGCCCGCCAGCGATCCGGTCATGACACGACGGATCATGTGGCTGCCGTCCGGCATCGCCACGAAGCCATCGATTGAAATGCCACTATCAACCAGCGTGGCATGCGCGCCCAAAGGCACATCACAGCTTGCGGTCAGGGCGCGGCCGAAGGCGCGTTCTGCGTTGACGAGCGCTGTAGTATTTTCATTTGCGAAAGCAGACAGCCAAGTGGCAACGTCTGTTCGCGCTGATTGATACTCGATGCCAAGAGCACCCTGTGCGATGGCTGGCACGTAATTCGCGGGTGCCAGGCTGGCCCGGATACGATCTGCAAAACCCAATCGCTTCAAGCCTGCCGCAGCAAGAATAATTGCGTCGAAATTGCCGGCGTCCAGTTTGGCGAGTCGGGTATTGACGTTGCCACGCAATGCTTCAATCTTCAGATCCGGACGCGCGTAGCGCAATTGACTTTCACGCCGCAGACTGGAGGTGCCGACGACCGCGCCTTGCGGCAAGGACTCAATGCTCGCAAACCGGTTCGACACAAACGCATCGCGCGCGTCCTCGCGATCACCGACGATGAGGGCCGAAAACCCCGGCGGTAACGTCATCGGCACGTCTTTCATCGAATGCACGGCGATATCTGCGCGGCCTTCTTCGAGGGCGGTTTCAAGCTCTTTGATGAATAGCCCCTTTCCACCAATCTGTGCGAGGGGCTTATCGAGGATTTGGTCGCCCTTGGTGGTCATGCCGATGATGTCGACGCGCGCTGAAGGATAAAGTACGCGCAATTTCGCGGCTGTCCATTCGCTTTGGACCATCGCGAGACGGCTCTCGCGAGAGGCAATTCTGATTAGATCTGGGACCAAGGGCATGAAATGCAAGGAGTCGAAATAATTGACACCTAAAATTTTATCACGCACCCCGGCGTCAACTGCTGTGTGTAGGCCATGTGAGTCCCACACACCATACTTTTGTAATCGTCGCCGGATTTGGAAGCAGTTAAGATTCCGGTTGATATAAGTCAATTTTTGCTGCACTGCGGTAGAATGAAGTTGCCCCTAAATTCATTCACTCTGCATCGAATCCGTTATCCTCATGGCCGCCAACCCTGCTCACCTGCCAGTAGCCAAATCCGCCAAAAAAATTGGTGCGGTGTTGCCATTCGCGTCTAATGCCAAGACCGATGAACCCGCCGATGTCGGCGGTACGCGATTGCGCGAGATTCCCTATAACTACACCTCGTTTTCCGACCGCGAAATCGTCATGCGGTTGCTCGGGAGGGATGCATGGGATATTTTGCTTGAGCTGCGCGGCGAACGAAAAACCGGACGCAGTGCCCGCATGCTCTACGAGGTACTCGGCGACATCTGGGTGGTCGAACGCAATCCTTATTTGCAGGAGGACATGCTCGACAACCCCAAGCGTCGCTACGCGCTTGCCGCCGCGATGCGCCATCGGCTTGGCGAAATCGAGAAACGTCGGCAACTTGATCAGGACAAAAGCGCCGCGTTGCTTGATGGGGAGCTTGAGTCCCGCTCCAACAAAGTTATCGAGCTATTAAAACGTGCCTACAGCGCGGTAGACGCTTTCGAGAAAGATTTTGCAGATACGTGGGACTTCCGCAAAAAAGTCGAGAAACGTTTGCTCAAAGTGACGCGCAAAGACAATATTGCTTTCGACGGCCTGGCGCGCGTTTCACATGTCACGGACGCCACCGACTGGCGCGTTGAATATCCCTTTGTGGTGTTGCACCCCGATACTGAAGAAGAAATCGCGCCAATCGTCAAGGCGTTGATTGAGCTGGGACTCACTATCATTCCGCGCGGCGGTGGCACCGGCTATACCGGCGGGGCTATTCCACTCACCAAACGCTCTGCGGTCATCAACACCGAAAAACTCGACGCTCTTGGTGCTGTGGAACGCATCACGTTGCCGGGGATGACTGAGCCCGTCGCCACGATCCGTTGCGAAGCCGGCGTCGTGACCAAGCGGGCGATGGAAGCAGCAGAATTATCAGGGTTGGTGTGGGCGTGCGACCCGACTAGCGCCGATGCGAGTTGTATCGGCGGCAATGTCGCCATGAACGCAGGCGGAAAGAAAGCAGTCTTGTGGGGAACTGCACTCGATAATCTCGCGTCGTGGAAGATGGTCACGCCAAATGCAGAGTGGATGGAGATTGAACGCCTCGACCACAACATGGGCAAGATTCACGATGTGGATGTGGCGAAGTTTCGCATTCGTACATTCGATGAGACTGGCAAGAAACTTAAAACTGAAGAAACGCTTGAAATCCCCGGCACGCAGTTTCGCAAAACCGGCTTGGGCAAAGACGTTACCGACAAGTTTCTCGCGGGATTACCAGGCATCCAGAAAGAGGGCTGCGACGGCATCATCACGTCAGCGCGCTTTGTGCTGCATCGCATGCCCAATCATATTCGTACGGTATGTTTGGAATTCTTTGGGCAGGTCAAAGAAGCGGTGCCGACGATTGTTGAAATCAAGGATTTTCTGGCTGGCCATGAACACGCCGTCCTCGCCGGGCTTGAGCACCTCGACGAACGTTATCTGAAGGCGGTGGGTTACGCGACCAAATCGCGACGCAATCAGCGACCGAAGATGGTGCTGATCGGCGATATTGTTTCTGATAACGAAAACGCCGCGATGGAAGCGGCCAGCGCAGTGGTAAGGCTCGCCAATGCGCGTCACGGCGAGGGTTTTATCGCGGTGACACCAGACGCGCGCAAAAAATTCTGGCTGGATCGTGCCCGCACTGCAGCCATCGCCAAACACACCAATGCCTTCAAAATCAACGAGGACGTGGTTATCCCACTCGACCGTCTCGGCGACTATTCCGATGGCATCGAGCACATCAACATCGAGCTTTCGCTTAAGAATAAGTTGCGGTTGGTCGAGGCATTGATTGCCTTCATGCAGGGACGACTGCCGCTGGATGAGGACGACGAAAAAATCTCGCAGGATGAATTAATCGGCTCAAAACGGCAGGATGCGCTGGATTTGTTACGCGCAGTAGGCGCACGCTGGAAGTGCTATCTCGATAATCTGGATCAGCCGCTAGCCAAGATTCAAGCTGCACTTCGTGCGGTCGATGTAGAAGCAGCCAATACGCTCGTGCCTGAAGAAAATCCGGGATTGACGCTATTTGATCTGCTGCAAACGCACCAGATTCGTACCTCATGGAAACTCGAAATTCGTCAGCACTTGCATGAGATATTTTCGGGTCGCGTATTCGTCAAATTGCAAGAAAAGCTTGATGCGATCCACAAGGAAATATTGCACAGCCGCGTGTTTGTTGCGCTGCATATGCACGCTGGTGACGGCAATGTGCACACCAACATCCCGGTAAATTCTGACGACTATGCGATGCTGCAAGAAGCCAATGCTGCCGTGGCGCGCATTATGGCTTTTGCGCGGAAACTCAATGGCGTTATATCGGGCGAACACGGCATTGGCATTACCAAGTTTGAATTCCTGACACCTGAAGAAAAGCAGCCGTTCATTGACTATAAACAGCGTGTTGACCCTGAAGGTCGATTCAACGCCGGCAAGTTGTTGCCAGGCGGTGATATGGGGCGTGCTTACACCCCCAGCTTTGGTTTGCTCGGTGCGGAGTCTTTGATTCTGGAGCAGTCTGATATCGGCGCGATTGCTGATTCCATCAAGGATTGTTTGCGCTGCGGTAAATGCAAACCGGTATGCGCCACGCACGTTCCGCGCGCCAACCTGCTTTACAGCCCGCGCAATAAAATTCTTGCCACCTCATTGTTGATCGAAGCGTTCCTCTACGAAGAACAGACTCGGCGCGGTGTTTCGCTGCGCCACTTTGATGAATTTTCTGATGTGGCAGACCATTGCACGGTCTGCCATAAGTGCGAGAGCCCGTGCCCGGTGGATATTGATTTCGGCAATGTATCAGTGGCGATGCGAAATCTTTTGCGCAAAGAAGGTAAAAAGAAATTCAATCCCGGCACTGCGGCTGCGATGTTCTATCTCAACGCCACCGATCCAACCACCATCAAGATCGTCAAGACCCTGATGATCGACTGGGGTTACAAAGTTCAGCGTTTTGCGCATTCGCTGGCAAAGAAATTTCTGCTTCCCCAAATGCAGACCAAGCGTCCGCCCGCGACGGTCGGTAAACCCTTAATCAAGGCGCAGATCATCCACTTCATCAACAAGCCGATGCCGGGGGGATTGCCGAAAAAAACCGCTCGTGCTTTGCTCGATATTGAAGACGATAAAGTCGTGCCGATCATCCGTGACGCGCAGAAGGCGGGCGTCGATGCCGAAGCCGTGTTTTATTTTCCCGGCTGTGGATCGGAGCGGTTGTTTGGCCAAGTGGGGCTTGCGACACAGGCGATGCTGTATCACATTGGCGTACAAACGGTATTGCCGCCAGGCTACCTGTGTTGTGGCTATCCGCAAACGGCATCCGGCAATGCCGACAAAGGTCAGGAAATCGTCACCGACAATCGGGTGTTATTTCATCGCGTTGCCAATACGCTGAACTACCTCGACATCAAGACCGTCATTGTTTCTTGCGGCACCTGTATGGATCAATTGCAAAAATACGAATTTGAAAAGATATTCCCGGGA
>JANOQY010000200.1:0-4512 GCA_031414995.1 Betaproteobacteria bacterium | reverse complement strand
GCCTTGCCGATTTTTCCATACGCCAGCGGTCGGCCCGGCTTCATCGCGATTTTCCAGAATACAACTTCACCGAGCTTGGTCAACAGCTGCTTGACGTAATCGGCTTCGCCCACTGATACGCCGCCTGAAGTAATCACCACGTCGCCGATTTCGCTGGCGTCATGAAATGCGCGCTCCAGCAATACCGGGTCATCGCGCACCACGCCCATGTCGATCACGTCGCAACCCATGCGCGTGAGCATGCCGTGGAGCGTGTAGCGATTGCTGTCGTAAATCTGGCCCTCGCCAAGCGGGGAACCGATGGAGACCAACTCGTCGCCGGTGGAAAAGAACACCACGCGTAGTGGCCGATAAACACTCGCCTCAATGATGCCAAGTGATGCAAGCAATCCCAGTTCGGACGGACGAATGACGCGGCCTTTGGCCAGTGCTATTGCACCCTGTTTCAAATCTTCGCCTGCATATCTCACGTTCTGCCCGAGCTTTACGCCTGCGCCAAATGTGATCGCCTTGCCATCAGCCTGTGCTTTCTCCTGCATGACAATCGCATTGCAACCTGTCGGTACCACGCCGCCGGTAAAGATGCGCACGCATTGGTCCCGATTAACCGTTCCTGTAAACGGTTGGCCCGCAAAGCTGGTGCCGACTTCGGTGAGTGGTTTTGATGGATTGTCAGCCAAATCTTCAAAGCGGATCGCCCAGCCATCCATCGCGGAATTAATATGTGCGGGCACGTTCACCGGCGAGACTATGTCTTCGCTCAGCACGCGTCCGAGCGCCGATCGAATGGGCAGCCTCGCAAAACCTTTTACCGGCGACAGGAATGTGTGGATGAACGCGCGTGCTTTCGCAACCGGCATGGAGTTCGGGTCGTAATCGTCCGCACAGGATGCTTGGGTGATGGTTAGTGGTTTATTCATGATGAATGCAGATCAGGCGAAATTAAGAGGAATGGTTTTATCGATAGTGATTGTACCGTCTTGATGAATGCTGACTATCGACAATTCTTTCATAACCGCTCTCCATTCGCCGCGCACTTCGCTGGTTGCGGCCTGATGCATGGCGTCGTATGTTGCGGCGCTGGGATTGCCTGTGACGCGACCAATCGTGATGTGCGGGCAATATTCCATTTCAGTGCGCAGAAAGGGTTTCAGCACACCCGAATAGAGTTTGTCGTGGAGCGCAACGACGGCTTCGGATTTGTCGCGCAGCATGAGCACGGTAAATTCGTCCTGAATGGATTCAATATCGCGAAAACTCACTGGCAAGCGTGGCCAATTGCCGACGATGCGCTTGATGTGCGAAGCCCATTGCGTCGAGGTGAGATTGGTCGGAAACGGAAACACCAGCGTGACGTGTGCCGGAATGCGCGTGGCGAGCGGGTCGTGGCGCGCACGAAAGGCTTCGATTTTATTGTCGGGCGGCAGCGGCGGAAACCAGACGATTGCGCGCTTGGGCAGAGGTGGGCGCAGGCGAAGTTTTCGCACATTGCGTTTTTTCGGCATGGCGCGGGTGCGGTGAGGTACGGTAAGAGCTTAGCTCGATTGCTCGAACGATTTTAGCTCTTCAACGGTATTGATATTTGAAAACGCGGCCTCCTGATCGTCGAACGCGACTTCCACAACATGTAGCGTCGCGTACCATTTATCAATTTTCCGCTGTCCACTTTCCAGAAAAGCCTGCAAGTGAGGCGCGAGACTGGTTTTGACGAGACAAAAAACCGGATGTGGCTGGTCGAATGTTTTTGCCACGGCGAGGTCGGCGTCTTCTTTTTGCATTTCAGTCGCCAGTCGTGCGATCAGATCGAGCGGCAAAAAAGGCGAGTCGCATGGGGTCGTCGCCACCAGCGGATGAGCGGCGTGCGTCATGCCGATATGCAAGCCTGCGAGCGGCCCTGCAAAGCCATCGATGGCGTCGGGAATGACGCGATAGCCGAGTGCCGCATATTCATCGATGCTGCGATTGGCGTTGATGAGTACTTCATCCACCTGCGGTTGAAATCGCGCCAGAACGTGCGCCACCATGGCCTTGCCTTTGAAGGGCTGCAGTCCTTTATCGACGCTGCCCATGCGTGAGCCGCGACCGCCAGCGAGAATGAGGCCGGTGATTTTTTCCATGGGCAACTTGATCAATTAATTTGCAACGATTATTGGTTTCACCAGCCGCTCCGCACCCGTGAACAATAAGTAATGTTTGTTCACCGCGCGGCCGATCATGGTGATGCCGGTTTTTTGTGCGATTTCGTATCCCATCTGCGTGAGGCCCGAACGCGATACCAGAAATGGAATGCCCATCTGCGCCGCCTTGATCACCATTTCGCTCGTGAGTCGACCCGTCGTGTAGAAAATTTTGTCGCCACCATCGACGCCTTCCAGCCACATCCAGCCGGCGATGGCATCGACCGCATTGTGGCGGCCCACATCTTCGACAAACGTCAGAATTTCAGAGCCATGCGCCAACGCACAACCATGTACCGCGCCTGCTTGCTTGTAGATCGATTCATAAAGCCGCACGTTGTTGAGCAGCGCATAAAGCGTTTCCTCAGCGAGCCGCGCTTCAGGCGGTAACTTCACATTCTCTAAATCCGCCATCAAATCGCCGAACACCGTGCCTTCGCCGCAGCCGGTGGTCTTGGTGCGTTTGGCCATTTTTTCATCGAGGTTTTTCAGTCCATTTCGCGTCGTGACGGAACATGCATTTACTTCCCAATCCACCTGCACCGACACGATATCCTCGATCGATTCCAGCAGACGCTGGTTGCGCAGATAGCCGATTACGAGCGCTTCGGGCGCGGCACCGAGCGTCATGATGGTCAGAATTTCCCGTTTATCGACATAGATCGTGAGCGGATGTTCGCCCGCAATCGGCGTCGGTTGCACGATGCCGTGTTCGTCGATGGCGTCGACCGTGAACGTGGACGGGCGCGCGGCGTTGGTGAGGATGGGGCGGGTGGACATAATGAGATTAAAAAATACGAAGGTCTAGCATTGGGGCGGGTTCTGGCATGAAAACAGGCTGAGAGCCACACCAGTGCTTGAGTTTTCTATCTTACAGCCTCCCGCAGCCAAACGACCAACGGATACAAGTCTTCGAACTGCTCGCCGATTGTTTTTGCTAAATCTTTCGACAACTTCTTTTTCAGGCTGGCCTCAGCAAACGCGAAAAAATGGCGGTTCTTGATGACGTCGATGTGCGGATGGTCGGCGGCCAGATGCTGATAGCCCTTTGGCGGGCGCTGCATGCGGTCTTCCTCGGAAAGTCCGCCGAATGTTTTGATGAGTCCTTTGTTCTTCAACAACGCATCGAGTAGCGCGGGCTGGCCGATGATGAAGTGGCGAATTTTTTGCAGCGTTTCAGGCTCGGGCATGTAGATGCCGCCGCCAACACCAAGCACACCCTTTTCGTTGATCTGGAAATAATAGGATGGGCGCGATTTGTCAGTAGTCTTGCCGCCGATGACGCCGGAGAAATGCGTTTTGTACGGATCCTTGTTTTTGGAAAAACGCACATCACGATAAATGCGAAATAGGCATTTCTTCGGATCAACCAGCTCGATTTCCGTATCAAATTTCGCCACGCGTTGGACGATGTCGGCGACCAGTTCGGTGAATTCCTCGCGCAGGATGTCGTAGGAAGGCTTGTTGTGGAGGAACCATGGCCGATTGTTGTTTTCGGCGAGGCCTTCGAGGAATTGGAGGAGGGCGGGGATGTGCATTAGTTTGCGTTGCTCATTCTATTTTTTGGGTGCTTCATTGCGCTTCTGCTGATCGGTAGCTTCTGGCTGGTTGTGGTATCCGGCGACCCATTTAACGAATTGTGGTCTAGCTGTTATGTAATCGGATTTTGATCGCGAACTTAGCACAAGGTGGAATATGTACTCGCCTTCTTCACGGTACGCAACGCATTCATAGTTTGTGATGCCTTCGGCCGAGTAAACAAAATCCAAGACTTTCCAAGAACTGTTGTCTTGATCTTTCACGGCGTCGCTTGGATTGGCGGCTACCTTTGGGTCGCGGTCACGGAAATTGGAGACGTCACTTTGTATGTGCTCGTCTATCGAGAATTTGCGTTTGGGAAGATAAATGGCCTTTGCATACATCACGCTAATACTGTCGGCGAAAGATTTTCCCGAAGGAGCGAGTGCAATCATCTGATAGCGTTGGCTTAGTGACTCATCAACAACCCAGCCAACGGGAGGCAATAGCTTGGGTATGCGGTATAGCTGAATGCCACGTTCTGTGATAAAGCCTCGCCCCTCAGTGCCTGCATATGATTGCAAGCTGAGCGCGACGAGAAGAAGGCCAAATATACTTTTCAACCTGTTATCCCCCAATAAAGCTCATCTCAACCTTTCGCGCCTTCGCGGTATCCGCCGTGCGAATCTCCGAATATCGATCTGCGCGATGTTGCCAAATTGCAGCGAGTGCATTTCTTATTTCCAAGTCTGCACCTTTTTCATCACCACCGCGCAACAGACTTTTAATATCGAATCCCTTCTCTGCAAACAGGCAG
>JANOQY010000199.1:0-12927 GCA_031414995.1 Betaproteobacteria bacterium | reverse complement strand
CATGTCACCCAAGCGAGACTTGATTGGATTGCTAATGAGCTCAATCACCGGCCACGCAAACGCCTGGGCTGGATGTGCCCAGCTACGTTACTATCTAACCTGACCGCCGCAGCGACATGTTGAACGCCAACCTACCTTTTCAGCCTGCGGCCCTCACCAGTGCTAGAGTTAGCCTAACCCCATTTCCTGCGCGCGTTTCTGTTGCTCACGCTTCTTCCGTTCGGCAATCGCTTCTTCCCGCAGCTTGGCAAGCGCCCCATCAAACTCAGCATCCAGATCAAAATCCGGCTTATTGGTGTCGAGGTCCGTAAGCAAGGGCTGCAACGCGGCGCGATTGATTTCCGCTTCATCTTCAGAGCCGCGAAAATGCTCCATGAGTTGCGCCTGCGTCACCTCGAAATCGTGGTCACGAATATATGCGGCGACGCGGCAAGCGCTGCCAACAGAAGACTCATCATGGTCATCCGCCACAACATCAAATCGTCCGGCGAGCCCTGGCTTTAACAGCATTCGCGCAATCAACTGGGCACTCGTACCGGAGGGCGCCGTTTTGCGTCGCGGCGCAGGCGCACCGGGTTCGGGGCCACGCGTCTTCCATTTTCCGAAATTACCCTTGCTGCCGACGCCTTTGTTGGTCGATGGGGTTTCACCACGCGGACGCGCAGCGCCGTCGGGGCCACTTGAAGACGGCTTGCTCCCCGCTGCAACGGGGATCAAACGCTGAATTTCGACGACGCCCAAGCCGACAATATCGGCAAGCTTTCGCTGCAACATTAGACTCAGCGCCGGCGCGCTAATTTGTGATAGCAACGGCTTGGCCAACATCAGCAATCGCGTCCTGCCCTCCTCGTTGCCCAAATCAACTTGCGCGGAAAGTTCGTCAAACAGGAACGACGACAAATGCTTGGCCCGTTTGAGCTCCTCAAGAAATGCATCCTTGCCAAGGCGGCGGACGAACGTGTCGGGATCATCTTCCTGCGGCAAAAACAGAAAACGCACATCTTTGCCATCGACAAGCACTGGCAGCGATTGTTCAAGCGCCCGCCACGCCGCGCGCTGCCCGGCCTTATCGCCATCAAAACAAAATACGAGGTTGTCTGCCATGCGCAGCAGTTTTTGAACGTGCGTTGGCGTGGTTGCGGTGCCGAGTGTGGCCACCACATTTTCCACGCCATTTTGTGCCAACGCGACAACGTCCATGTAGCCTTCGACCACAATGGCCGTTTGCGTATCGCGAATGGCCCGTCGTGCGTGAAAAAGTCCGTAGAGTTCGCGGCCCTTTTCAAACAGTGGCGTCTCTGGTGAATTCAGATATTTTGGTTCGCCTTTACCGATTATTCGGCCACCGAAACCAATCACATTGCCGCGCTGGTCGAGGATCGGAAACATGACACGATCCCGAAAGCGGTCGTAACGTTTGCCTTCATCGTTGTCGATCACCAAACCACATTCGGCGAGTGTTGAGGTGGTGTAATCGTCAACGGCCGCCTTCAAGCCCTGCCAGTCGTCCGGTGCATAGCCAAGCCCGAATTTGGCGGCGATCTCGCCGGTGAGCCCGCGGCTTTTAAAGTATTCAATTGCCTTCGGCGTTTTTTTTAATTCACGCCGATAAAAATTCATCGCAGCCAGCATCACCTCAGTGAGGGTCGCGGCGACTTGGGCGCGCTCAATCGACTCCTCTCGATTGGCTTCTACCGGCAGCGTCATGCCGACGCCCTCGGCAAGTTCTTTCACGGCATCTCGAAACCCCATGCCGCTGTATTCCATCATGAAGGAAATGGCGGTGCCGTGAACACCGCAGCCGAAGCAGTGATAAAACTGCTTGGTCGGTGAGACTGAAAACGAAGGGGATTTTTCGTTATGAAACGGGCAGCAGGCAGAGTAATTTTGCCCTGACTTCTTCAGCTTGACGTGCTTGTCGATGACATCAACAATGTCAACGCGCGCGAGCAACTGCTGGATGAAGTCTTGCGGAACCATTCAAGAATTATAGGCCGGGAAAAGACAAGGACCTGCAATACCGGCCCTAGTATGCGCGTATGTAAATGACCATTTTGACCATTTCAGCCAAGACGTGTTTTCACCAAACCTGACAACTTAGCCATATCCGCGCGTCCGGCCACCTTGGGTCTCAGCGCGTTCATTACTTTGCCCATATCCTTGGCGGAAGTAGCACCGGTTTCAATGATGACGGTATCGAGAATCCCCATGACCTCCGCCTCGCTCAGTTGTTGCGGCATATACGCCGACAACACGCAGACTTCGAACTCCTCTTTTGCGACCAGATCAAGGCGATTGCCTGCGGTATATTGCGTGATCGAGTCCTTGCGCTGCTTGAGCATTTTTTCGATGATTGTCAGAACCATGTCATCGGTCAGCACGACACGTTCATCGACTTCTTTCTGCTTCAGCGCGGACTGCAACAAACGGATGGCGCCAAGTTTCTCGGTCTCGCGCGCTTTCATCGCCGCCTTCATGTCGTCATTAACTTTTTCACGTAATGTCATTTAGCATCTCCCATATCGCATCTCCAAAAATAAAAAAGGCAGGCGACGTATGTCACCTGCCTCAACAAATTCGATACAACCTTAAATTTAGTAGAGCTTCGGCGGCAGCATCTGGCTACGCAGACGCTTGAAGCGACGCTTTACCGCAGCGGCATGCTTGCGCTTACGTTCGGCGGTAGGCTTCTCGTAAAATTCACGCGCGCGAAGATCGGTGAGCAACCCAGTCTTTTCAATTGCACGTTTGAAACGGCGTAGAGCGACGTCAAACGGTTCATTCTCTTTCAATCGAACTAACATTCAAATTACCTTTCTAGCTTTCTAGTTATGCCCAACCAATCTCACGTTCAGTGGATTGAGGGTCTGAAGATGTGCTGCACTTACCTTGCTTTTGCCACCCACATATCTGCGGAAAGCCCAATATAATAACGACTTACGGCAATTTTGCCAAGCCCCGCCTTCTCTTCCCTTCTACTGCTCATGCTGATTCTCGGCATCGAAACCTCCTGCGACGAAACCGGCGTAGCGCTTTACGACAGCGCGACCGGGTCGCTCACGCACCGTCTGCATTCACAAATCGAAATGCATGCCGCTTACGGCGGCGTGGTGCCTGAACTTGCGTCGCGGGATCACATTCGCCAACTTACACCGCTTATAGAATCTGTTGTAAACGAGGGTGGGCGCTCACTAATTGACATTGATGCTATCGCAGTCACGCAAGGCCCGGGCTTGGGCGGCGCATTACTCGTCGGTGCCAGCGTGGCCGCCGGGCTGGGTGCCGCCCTCGGAAAGCCGGTCGTCGGCATTCATCACCTGGAAGGCCATTTACTATCGCCGCTGCTTTCCGAACCGCGACCGGACTTCCCTTTTGTGGCTTTGCTGGTATCGGGCGGCCATACGCAGTTGATGGCCGTTTCGGGCGTGGGCAGCTACGAATTACTTGGCGAAACTGTTGATGATGCTGCTGGCGAGGCGTTCGACAAAACCGCATCGCTGCTCGGGCTAAATTATCCAGGCGGACCGGCATTGAGCAAACTCGCCGAGACGGGCAATACTGGACGCTACAAATTGCCGCGGCCAATGATTGCCAGCGGCGACCTTGACTTTAGTTTCAGCGGCTTAAAAACCGCCGCGCTAATACTCAAGCGCAAGCTGGAAACTGAAAATGACGGCGCGTTAGACCAGCAAGATTGCGCCGATGTCGCGGCCGCGTTTCAAGCGGCAATTGTCGACGTGCTCGTGGCGAAATCACTCGCGGCGCTAAAAAAGACTGGCATGACACGCCTGGTAGTTGCCGGCGGCGTCGGGGCCAACAAATCACTCCGGGAAAAACTTACCCACGCCGTTCGTAAGGCTGGCGGTTTGGTCTTTTATCCGCCGCTGGCGCTCTGCACCGACAACGGCGCCATGATCGCTTTTGCAGCCGCCATGCGCCTCACCGCAAATACCCCACTGAAGGAAAACGCATTCGCATCATTCAATATCAGGCCGCGCTGGCCGCTAGATGAAATAGCCGCAAACTGACAGCGGCTTTTCCGTTACCTCGGTGCATTGTCGCGCATATTTTTTTCTGCGGCCGCCACATTTGCTTCGGCTTTCTTGATCGCATCTTCCAGGCCGGCGATACGTTGTTCGTATTCCGGTTGGCGAAGCACAGCATTGACACCCGTCGGCTTACCCTTCTTGTCGCGTCCGACTACGATCTGACGCTCTTCCTCTTTGGCCTCGCGTCCCGTTTCGAGCGCTTTTTTGGCCGCTTCCAGCGCGTCACGCGCGTCGTCCACCTGTTTACGAAAAAGATCGCGCGTCGCCTCACGCGTCGAGGCGCGATTACTGATGGTCGCGCTGCTTTGTGTGGCGCCGCCAATCACATTCTTGCTGGCGGGAATCACGGTTCCAGAAGTGTCCGCATTGACTCGCTCGGCTTTTGCGCCATCCGTCGGGGCTTTGTCGGAATAAGTGACTTTGCCGTCCTTGTCGGTGTATTTCCAGAGCTCTTGCGCCGAAGCGGGATACGCAAAAAATGAGATGCACGCAGCCGACACAATGGGTAAAAAGTTATTAGGTAATCGTTTCATATTTGCTCTCCATAATCTTCGCTGCGATGCGCGGGGCACAGACTGCACAATGTTCATCGCGGCGGAATCTAACCGTCTGCCAATTGAGCGATTTCCCATCCAGCATCAACATGCGCCCGATGAGCGGTTCGCCTATCGACGACAATAATCGTATCGCCTCGGCGGCCTGCATCGTACCGATAATGCCAACCAACGGCGCGAACACCCCCATGATGGCGCAACGTTCCTCCTCGCCATCTGGTTGATCCGGAAACAGGCAGTGATAGCAGGGACTATCCCCAAGCCGTAAATCGAAACTTGTGATCTGCCCATCAAAGCGTATACCAGCGCCTGAAACCAGCGGTTTTTGATAGCGAACACATGCGCGGTTGATTTCGTGGCGGGTCGCGAAGTTATCGGAACAGTCGAGAACAATATCAGCCTTGCTGACAGCACTTTCGAGCGCCGAACCCGACAACCGCTCCTGAATGGCGTCGAGTGTGATTGTTGAATTGATTGACCGCAACTGGCGCTGCGCAGACAGCGCTTTATTCATGCCAACAGTATCCTCGCGATGCACAATCTGCCGCTGCAAATTGGTGAGGTCAACGATATCACCGTCTGCAATGGATATATGACCAACACCAGCGGAAGTCAGATACATCAATGCAGCCGATCCCAGCCCACCTGCGCCGACGACAAGCGCGTGCGAGCTACCAAGGCACTGCTGCGCCTCGAGACCAAACTCGTTCAGCAGAATGTGTCGACTATAGCGAAGCAGTGCTTGATCATCCATGGTTGTTCAAGCTGCCCTATTGAGTACCCCGGAAAAGGGCCTTCGCTTGGCGGCGGCTGAAGGCCCTACTTCGCGGCCTTGTCAGCCTTTGCCGCCTTGTCGACTTTGTCCAGATTCGGCTTTGCAGGCGAGACTGCCGCACTTGCGCTCGCCACCAGCGCGCGCGGATTAGCGGCAACCGGCAAACCTTTTAGCTGGTTCATCGCTTGCTGCAACACAAAGTCGATCGGCTTTCCATCCAACGCGTTAAGCGGTTTGTATTCCACTGGTTTCTCGTCAAGCTTGCTATCGAGTGTTGCAACGTTGGCCACACCTACGCCTGCTGCTTTTCCACCCTGACCCGGCAGACCGCCGACGGGAAGTCCTTTTGCCTTGCCATCCTTGTCTTTTTGCTCAGGCGGCAATGCCGCTGCATCCGTAATGGCCTCTAGTTTGGCTTTCAATAACTCGGCGGCTTTCTTTTCGTCGTCACCAACCAGATGCCGCTCAAGATCAGCTTCACGCATCACCGACCGCTGAGAGCCGTCATCCACTGTGACATCTGGCACGATGCCCTTTGCCTGAATTGAGCGACCATTCGGCGTGTAGTAGCGCGCAGTAGTCAGCTTGATCGCGCTGTTATTGCCCAACGGCAGGATAGTCTGCACGGAACCCTTACCGAACGTTTGCGAGCCCATGATGGTCGCACGTTTGTGGTCCTGCAAAGCGCCCGCCACAATTTCCGAAGCAGACGCTGTACCGTTGTTGACTAATACAACCATCGGCACATCCTTGATTGAGGGCGGCAGTTTGGCAAGATAATCTTCGCGATTGGGGCTGCGCAAATAGTTCTCCTTGCGAGCGTGGAGGCGCATCTTGGCGTCCTCAACGCGGCCATCGGTGTAAACCACCAGCGCATCCTTGGGCAGAAAAGCCGCTGAGACGGCAACTGAGGCATTAAGCAACCCGCCCGGGTCGTTACGCAAATCCAGCACTAATCCTTTCAACGCGCCGCCATTCTGCTTGTAGGCATCAATGATGTGACGCGTCATCTTCTCGCCGGTATTTTCCTCAAACTGCGTTAGCCGGATGACGGCGTAACCAGGCTCAATCAACCGCGATCGAACACTTTGAATTTCGATGATTGCGCGCTTGACGTTGAACACCAATTCCTTGGCCTCGCCACGCCGCAACACGGTCAACTTCGCTTCTGTGCCCGCCTCGCCACGCATGCGCTTGACTGCCTCCGTCAGGGAAATACCGCGCAAACTTGTTTCATCAACTTTGATAATGAAGTCACCCGCCTTGATGCCGGCGCGGAAAGCCGGTGTGTCGTCGATCGGCGAGATCACCCGGACAAAACCATCCTCAGCGCCGACCTCAATACCTAAACCACCGAATTTGCCAGTGGTGGTGGTCTGCATTTCCTTAAATGCGTCGGCGTCGAGGAAGGCTGAATGCGGATCGAGCCCGGTGAGCATTCCGTTAATGGCTTCCTTGATCAGGCGTTTATCGTCCACATCTTCGACGTAGTCGCTCTTGATGCGCCCAAACACTTCAGACAGCATGCGAACTTCTTCAATCGGCAAGTTAAGCATTGTGCTTTGCCGCTCCGCAACGGCCGAGAAATTGAGACTCAACAATACGCCCGCAATCGCCCCGATCCCGATCAGTCCGACCGCCTTCAACTTCCGGCTCACGGTAGTGTTCGGAACATCTTTTGATGCATTGCTCATGCAATCCTCACAATAAATTTTTCGCACTCGGGCATGTGTATCAGCGCGCCACCCATTTCATTGGGTCAAACGGCTTGCCTTCGAGACGCAATTCAAAATATACACCCGATTCCAACGCGCCGCCCGAGGATCCGACAGATGCGACGGTTTCACCGCTCTGCGCTCTTTCTCCTACCTGCTTTAACAGGCTCTCATTGTTTCCATAGAGGCTCATATAGCCGCCACCATGATCCACAATGAGTAAATTTCCAAAACCCCGAAGCCAATCCGCATACACAACCCGTCCATCGGCAACCGCTTTCACCGTCTGCCCGGCATCGGCACGAATGAAGAGGCCTTTCCAGGTCACGCCGCCATCTTCTCTTGGTCTGCCGAAGTGCCCTTGAAGTTCCCCGCGAGTGGGTAATTTCAGTTTGCCCTTCAAGGTCTGAAACGCGCGCCCGATAAATGAATCGTCCGCATCACTATCTACGGGCTGCCCCTTTTGCTGGATTCGGTCGGCTCGGCGCTCCTTGCGATCTTCCCGATCTTTTGCCAGCGCCTTAGCAAGCTGATCCATCAGCTTGCTAAGACGGTCTTCATCACGCTTGAGCCGTCCAATTTCGCGTCTATTCTGCGTAATGTCCGTTTTTATTTTCGCAAAAACCTTTTGCCGCTCTGCGCGCTCGGTTTGCAGTGCGATACGCGCTTTCTTTTGCGCCTCCGCGTTCGCGGCCAGCTCATCCCGCTTTGTGCGGGCATTTTCTTCGAGTGCCGCCAATGTCGTCAGACTTTTATTGAGTCCGGCAATCATCGTTGCGCGGGCTTTGGAAACGTAACCAAAGTAATGTATTTGCCGTGCGACAAAGGCAACGTCATCGCCATTGAGCATTAGACGTAGTGCATCAGTGTTACCGAACATATATTGATAACGAATCATGCGGTCAAGCAATCCTTGCTGACGCGCCACATCAGCGCGCGCACCGTCAATTTTTCGCTTCAACTCCACGAGACTCAGCGATATCTGGCCCTGCGCACGACCCAGCGAGAGCAGGCCGCGATTGACTTCGCTAATGGATTTTTCAGATGTTCGCAGCGCATCAGCGACTTCGCTGCGCGATTCCTCGCTTTTAGCCAGATCGCGTTGCAGATTCTGGATGCGGTCGCGCAGCTCATTAAGTTCTGTTTTTCTATCTGCGTGACTCGCGGCGCAAAACTGCGCCATCAAAAGTGCCACGGCCCAAATTACAAGTCGACTCATTGCTTCTCTGCCAACCTCGGGTTTTCTCTCCACTCTCCCTAAACTTTGGTTTTGCCCTGGTTGGCAACAGCAGCTTGCGCTGCGGCAATTTCGTGCTGATCACCCAAATAGTAGTTTCTGATGGGTTTCAGGTCATCGGTCAATTCGTAAACCAATGGCACCGCCGTTGGAATATTCAGGCCGACAATCGCCTCGTCGGCGACGAGGTCAAGATGCTTGATCAGCGCCCGTAGGCTGTTGCCGTGTGCGGCGACAATGACCTTTTTGCCCGCCCGTACCTGCGGCGCGATTTCCATTTGCCAGTACGGCACGACACGAGCGACCGTGTCTTTAAGGCACTCAGTAAGCGGCAACTCCTCCGGTAATAAAGTTGCATAGCGCAGATCACGCGCAGGATTGCGCTCATCGTCGCGGCTCAGCGCAGGCGGTGGAACATCATAGCTTCGGCGCCACACCAGCACTTGCCCGTCACCAAATTTTGCCGCTGTCTCAGTTTTGTTCAATCCTTGCAAGGCACCGTAATGACGTTCATTCAGCCGCCAATGTTTGACCACAGGCACCCAGCGACGATCCATCTCCTCTTGCGCCAGCCACAAAGTGCGTATCGCACGCGTCAAGAGCGACGTGTACGCGAGATCAAAATCGATTCCCTCATCGCGAAGTACCCGCCCGGCTCGCCGCGCTTCTTCCACACCTTTTTCAGTCAAATCCACGTCTTTCCAGCCTGTAAACCGGTTTTCCAGATTCCACGTGCTCTCGCCGTGGCGCATCAATACGAGTTTTTTCATTGGGATGGTCTCGATTAAGTATTGTTTTTGTTGCGATCATCTATATGTAGATGGTTGGAAGAAATTGCGGCTTAGACGAAGATTTCATGTCAGCTTGTTGGTAAAATATCAGGTTTTCGCGCTAACTCAATTCATTCTTCACGCTACTCGCTGAAATTCTCTTCTAACTGCCGACTCTATGACCGACTTTCTTTCACAAAATATCATGCTGGTTTTGTTGTTCATCGCCAGCGGCACCATGTTACTTTGGCCGACTTTGTCAAAGTTAACCGGCGGTTCCAGAGAAATCGGCACCCTTGAAACCACGCGTTTGATGAACGGCGGCAACGCGCTCGTCTTGGATATCCGCGCGACTGGCGAATTTGGCAGCGGTCGCATTCCAAAATCGAAAAATATCCCACTCGCAGAAATCGGCAAGCGCCTCGACGAAATTGCAAAATTCAAGGATAAACCCGTCGTCGTCACGTGTGGTACCAACACCCGCGCTGGTCCTGCCTTGCGTTTGTTGAAGCAGCATGGCTTTGTCGATGTGTACCAATTGCAAGGCGGATTTGGCGCCTGGCAACAGGCCAGCCTGCCCGTCGAAAAATAACGCAACGCACGATCATGCCTAAAATTACCCTATTTCTGACGGGCTCTTGCCCGTACTGCCACATGGCCGAACGTCTGCTGAAGTCCAAAGGCGTGACGGAAATAGATAAAATCCGTATCGATCTTGATCCGGCCCAGCGCGAAGCGATGATGACAAAAACCGGCCGCCGCACGGTGCCACAGATTTATATCGGCGAACGGCATGTGGGTGGCTTTGATGACCTTTCCGCGCTCGACAAGGCCGGCGAACTAGACGCCCTATTGGCCGCCTGAAATTTTGAAGCACGCATAACTTAACGAGGAAAATGAAATGACCGATGCAGCAACTCAAGAAAACCAACCTGTTTATTCCATCGAAAAAATCTATGTAAAAGATCTCTCGCTGGAGGTACCCAATGCACCGCAAATATTTCTCGAACGCGACCCACCACAAGTTGACGTTCAACTTCATCACGTGTCCAGCAAGGTTGATGAGGGCGTGTTCCAGACTGAACTGACGCTGACAATTACCGCCAAAATCGGCGAGAAAACCATGTTTTTGGTGGAAGCAAATCAAGCCGGCATTTTCGCCATTCGCAATGTGCCGGATGCTGATCTTGATCCCATTCTGGGCATCAGCAACCCAAATATTCTGTACCCGTATGTCCGTGAGACTGTGTCTGACGCCATCGTACGCGCGGGTTTCCCGCCGGTGCTGTTAAACCCCGTCAACTTTGAAGCGCTCTATCAGGCGCAAAAGCAGCACGACTCCCAGCAGGCAGCGCCTGAAGCGGCGCAGTTGGTGACGCACTAAGTTATTTGACGCACAATACGGTCATGGAAAAATTCATGATTTTTCGAAGCGCCGCCACCCTGTTGGCGGCGTTTTGTTTTCTGCCGGTGCTGGTAATGGCCCAAGCCGCGCCACCACCTACGCCGCCTGCGCCACTGTTCGCCGCAATCGGCGAAAAACCGGCAATCCTGTATGACGGGCTATCGACCAAGGCGAACAAGATTTTCATACTGTCCCGCTTTCACCCTGTTGAGGTCTTGGTGAAGCTCGACAAATGGACGAAAGTGCGCGGTGCCGATAACACCATCGGCTGGATGGAAAACACATTCCTGGGTGACAAGCGTTATGTTCAGGTTGGCAACGTCACCGCCGAGATTCGGGCAGCACCGAATGGCAGTGCTGCGATTGTCTTTGAAGCGCAGCGTGCGGTGTTACTGGAACCTGTCGGCCCGGCGACCTTGGACGGCTGGCTGCCGGTGCGGCATCGCGATGGCCTGACCGGGTTCGTGCGCATCACCCAAGTCTGGGGCGCATGAAACTTGCGGTGCTGGGCGCTGGCGCCTGGGGCACAGCGCTCGCGATCTCACTTTCGCAAAAGCATGCCGTTGCACTTTGGGGACGCGATCATGCGCACGTGCTACAGCTTGCAACAGCGCGCAAAAACGAACGCTATTTGCCCGGGATCGTCATTCCGGCGTCGATAAACATAGATTCAGATCTGGGCACAACGCTCGCGGGCTCTGAACTGTGCGTGATTGCCACCTCCACGTCAGGCTTGGCGGCAACTGCTGCGTCAATCCATGAGCGCGTGCCGGGCATGCCGATTATTTGGGTTTGCAAAGGATTCGACCAATTAACCGGCAAGTTGCCACATGAAACCGTCGATGCAACAAGGGGAGCGACGCCCGACGGGCAATATGCGGCGCTAAGCGGCCCGAGCTTCGCTCTTGAAGTTGCCAAAGGCCTGCCATGTGCATTGACGCTTGCCGCCAACGATTTGCACTTCGCACATGAAATGACCGCGCAGCTTAATGGTCCGGCATTGCGTATTTATTCGAGCGATGATCTGGTTGGCGTCGAACTTGGCGGTGCGTTGAAAAACGTGATGGCAATTGCCGCCGGCATTTGCGATGGCATGCAGCTCGGTATGAATGCCCGTGCAGCGCTCATCACACGTGGCTTGGCCGAAATCGTACGTCTGGGCGTCGCGATGGGCGGGAAGCCCGAAACGTTTATGGGCTTAACTGGATTAGGCGATCTGGTCTTGACTGCGACCGGCGATCTTTCACGCAACCGGTCGGTGGGCGTGCATCTTGCGCACGGTAAGAGTCTGGATGCCATCCTTACCTCACTCGGCCACGTTGCCGAAGGCGTAAACTCCGCGCAGACGGCACTGGCGCTGGCCAAAAAACACGCGATAGATATGCCGATCACTGAAGCCGTGAACGCCGTGTTGTTCGCACGAGCCGATCCGCGTGAAACTGTCAAGCGCCTGTTATCACGCGACGCCAAAGCTGAGTCCGCATGAACTGACGCATGCTGCTAAATGCTGACACCAACTGAATTATTCATCCGTAAAGTCCCACCTTCATGTCAACGCCATTGGAGCAGAATCCATGACTAAAAAATCGACCGCAAAATCAGCAAAACCAAAACCCGCATCCAAGCCACCCGCTGCTAAATATGTCGCAAAGCCTGCGAGAAAGACCGTTGCCACGGCAGCGCAAACGCTATTGAATCCGCGAATTTCTCCCGCGCAAAAAGCGGAAGTGCTGATCGAAGCGCTGCCCTACATCCGTCGTTTCTGGGATAAAAATATCGTTGTCAAATATGGCGGCAACGCGATGACCGACGTGGCGCTACAGGAAGATTTTGCCGAAGACATTACGCTCCTGAAACTGATCGGCATGAACCCGGTCGTCGTTCACGGCGGCGGGCCGCAGATTAATCGCACGCTCGAAAAAATCGGCAAGCAGGGACAATTCATTCAGGGCATGCGCGTTACCGACGACGAAACGCTCGACGTGGTTGAGATGGTGCTGGGCGGTCTCGTGAATCAGGAAATTGTCACGCTCATCAACAAGGCGGGTGGCAAGGCCGTTGGTCTTACCGGCAAGGATGGCAATTTCATCCACGCCCGCAAAATGACCATTACCTCGCGGGAAGACAAGCGCAAAAAAATCGATATCGGCCTTGTCGGTGAAGTCGTCAAGATCGATACCGCCATCATCGACTTGCTCGACAGCGAAGATTTCATACCCGTGATTGCACCGCTGGGTGTTGACGAAAAAGGTACCGCATACAACATCAACGCCGATGTCGTTGCCGGAAAAATCGCCGTTGCCTTGCAAGCCGAGAAATTCATCTTGCTCACCAACACGGCCGGTGTGCTCGACAAAAAAGGCAAAGTGTTGACGGGACTGACTGCGTCCAAAGTGGCTGAGCTGATTGAAGACGGCACGAT
>JANOQY010000198.1:0-3961 GCA_031414995.1 Betaproteobacteria bacterium | reverse complement strand
TGAACGCATTCGCATGCTGCGCGACAAATTGCTGGCTGGTGTCAAAGGCATGGAAGAGGTTTATGTCAACGGCGATATGGATAATCGGGTGCCGCACAATCTCAATGTGAGCTTCAATTTCGTTGAAGGCGAATCGCTCATCATGGGGATCAAGGAACTCGCAGTCTCATCGGGATCGGCCTGCACCTCGGCGTCACTGGAGCCTTCCTATGTGCTGCGTGCGCTGGGGCGCAACGATGAACTCGCGCACAGCTCGATTCGTTTTTCCATCGGTCGCTTTACGACCGAAGCCGATATTGATTTTGCAATCAAGCTACTGAACGAGCGCATTCAAAAGTTGCGCGATATGTCGCCGCTGTGGGAAATGCATAAAGATGGCGTGGATATCAGCAAGGTGCAGTGGGCTGCACATTAGAAAGGTACTACCCGCTTTTTTACAGCGGCGTCAGGTGAGTGGTATACCCCGCCCACCGAAACTGGAGTAACGAACATGGCATATTCAGAAAAAGTAATTGATCACTACGAAAACCCCCGCAACGTCGGTTCATTCGATAAAAATGACGACACGGTTGCCACCGGCATGGTGGGCGCGCCAGCCTGTGGCGACGTGATGAAACTGCAGATCAAGGTTGGTCCCGACGGCATCATTCAGGACGCCAAATTTAAAACCTACGGCTGCGGCTCGGCGATTGCCTCCAGCTCACTCGTCACCGAGTGGGTAAAAGGCAAGTCGATTGACGAAGCCGGTCAAATCAAAAATACGCAGATTGCCGAAGAATTAGCGCTCCCGCCTGTGAAGATTCATTGCTCGATCTTGGCGGAAGATGCAATCAAGGCCGCGATTGCGGACTATAAATCCAAGCATGCTGAGCCGCTTAAACAAGCAGCCGAATAAAACAAAGGCGAAAGATAAACCATGTCGATCACATTGACGGAACGTGCCGCAACCCACGTTCAAAACTACCTGACCAAGCGTGGTAAGGGCATCGGCTTGCGTTTTGGTGTGCGTACCACGGGTTGTTCCGGCATGGCGTACAAAATTGAATTTGTTGACACGGCAAGCGCTGAGGATCAAGCGTTCGAGTCAAATGGCGTCAAAGTATTCGTTGACCCAAAGAGCCTTGTATATATCGACGGCACTGAGCTCGATTTTGTCCGAGAAGGGTTAAACGAAGGCTTCAAATTCAATAACCCGAAAGAAAAAGACACATGCGGTTGCGGTGAGTCGTTTAATGTCTAACTAACGCCCTCTCCCCTTGTGGGGGAGGGTCGGGGAGAGGGGGCGGCGAGGTCGTAAATCGCGCGCCCTTTTTTTATGTGATGAATCCAGATTTCTCCAAAAATCATTTCGAGCTGTTCGGCATGACACCTGGTTTTGCGATTGATGTCGCAGCGCTCGATATTGCCTATCGCGAAGTGCAGCGTGAAGTGCACCCGGATCGTTTTGCCACCGCGTCTGACGCCGAAAAGCGTCTCGCCGCGCAATGGGCAACACAGGCCAACGGCGCTTACCGCACGCTGAAATCGCCACTCAATCGTGGCCGCTATCTTTTGCAGCTCAACGGCATCGATACCGAAGAAGAGCGCAACACCGCCATGCCGCTGGAATTTCTGATGCAGCAGATGGAATGGCGCGAGGCAGTCGTCGAGGCCAAGGCGTCAAAGGACGATTCAAAGCTCGATCAACTCGCTACCGATAAACGTCGCGAAGAGAAACTGCTTTTTGCGAAGCTCACTGAGCAACTCGAGCACACAACATCCATGGCTGACGCGCGCGAAACGGTGCGCAAGTTGCGCTTTCTCGAAAAATTAGGCGAAGAGATTGACATCGCCGCAGAAGAAATTGAATCGTAATGGCCCTGCTGCAAATCGCTGAACCCGGTGAATCGACTGCACCGCACCAACATAGGCTTGCGGTCGGCATCGACCTGGGCACCACCAACTCGCTCGTTGCCACCGTCAAAAGCGGTGTGGCCGAAGTGTTGCTGAATCACGATGGCGACAAGCTCACACCGTCCGTGGTGCGCTATTTTGTCGATGGCCATTGTGAAGTCGGCGCGAAGCCGAAATCCGAGCAAGCGGAAGATCCAGCGAATACGATTGTTTCGGTCAAACGATTTATGGGCCGTGGTATGGCCGATGTCGCCAAATACGGCACGCTGCCTTACAAGTTTATCGATGCGCCCGGCATGGTGAAAATCGATACCGTTGCCGGTGTGAAGTCGCCTGTCGATGTGTCGGCCGAGATTCTGAAAGTGCTGCGGGTGCACGCCGAGGAAGCCTTGGCGGGTGAATTGGTCGGCGCGGTGATTACGGTGCCTGCATACTTTGATGATGCACAGCGTCAGGCCACGAAAGATGCCGCGCGCCTGGCGGGCATCAACGTGTTGCGGCTTCTCAATGAACCCACCGCTGCAGCGATAGCTTACGGTCTCGACAACGCGAGCGAGGGCACTTTCGCCGTGTTTGATTTGGGCGGCGGCACATTTGATATTTCGATTCTCAAACTCACCCGTGGCATGTTTGAAGTGCTAGCCACAAACGGCGATTCCGCACTCGGCGGGGATGACTTTGATCAGGCGATCGCTGCGCATTGGCGCAAGTTGCATGGGTTGGTGGGGGCCGACCAAAAAGACATGCGGCGATTGTTGATGGCCGCGCGCGCTGTGAAAGAGCAACTCACCACCGCTGAAGAAGGCACCGCCGAGATTCGCTTGAGCTACGGCCAGACGCTTAACGTCAAAGTGAGCCGCGCTGAATTTCATATGTTGACCGCGCATCTGGTGGATCGAACATTGCTGCCCGTGAAGAAAGCGTTGCGTGATGCCAAGCTCAGTATCGACGACATCACCGGCGTGGTCATGGTTGGCGGTGCCACCCGTATGACGCACGTGCAAAGCGCCGTGAATACATTCTTTGCAAAGCCACTGCTCAATAATGTCGACCCGGATAAGGTGGTCGCACTCGGTGCCGCGATTCAGGCGAACGTGTTGGCGGGCAATAAAACCGGCGAGGACATGCTGCTGCTTGACGTGATCCCGCTGTCGCTTGGCCTCGAGACAATGGGTGGTCTCGTCGAAAAGGTGATCCCACGCAATTCCACCATTCCAGTCGCACGCGCGCAGGAGTTCACGACATTCAAAGATGGCCAGACCGCGATGGTGATTCACGTCGTGCAAGGTGAGCGCGAGTTGGTGAAGGACTGTCGTTCGCTGGCGCGGTTTACGTTACGCGGCATTCCGCCAATGGTGGCCGGTGCGGCGCGCATACGTGTGGCGTTTCAGGTCGATGCCGATGGCATGGTTTCTGTCAGCGCGCAGGAGCTCGTCAGTGGCGTCATGGCGCAGATAGACGTGAAGCCGTCATACGGGTTGACGGACGCTGAAATCGCGTCGATGTTGCAGGCCAGTTTCACGCACGCCAGCGCTGATGCAGATGCGCGCGTACTCGCTGAGGCCCGCACCGACGCATCGCGCCTGATCGAAGCCGCCAACGCCGCGATGCATGTTGACCCTGATCTTCTCACAGTTGACGAACGCGTCGCGATCACCGAAGGCGTCGTAGCACTTGGCCGCATTGCAGAAACCGCCGACCCGCGCGCGATCAAGGCCGCTATTGAACAGTTGTCGACAGCAACAGAATCATTCGCCGCCAAGCGCATGGACAAAAGTGTTTCCGCTGCGTTGACAGGAAAATCACTCGCCGAACTTGGCTAGACATTGAGCACGCCGAAACAACAACGGATCATCATGACCACCATCACCGTATTGCCCCATGAAACGCTAGCGCCAAACGGTGCCGAATTCGATGCGTCGCAAGACGAAACATTGTGTGACGCACTCCTGCGCCAAGGCATCGCCATCGAACATGCCTGCGAAAAATCCTGTGCTTGCACAACCTGCCACATCATCGTGCGTGAAGGTTTCAATTCGCTCGACGAGCAGGCAGAAAAAGAAGAAGA
>JANOQY010000197.1:0-7997 GCA_031414995.1 Betaproteobacteria bacterium | reverse complement strand
GAAAAAATTGAACACAGACGGCGCATACATCGGCATTTGCGCAAGCTGCGTAGAAGGATCGCTGGTCGTGCCGAGCAGGAATCGACCATCGCGCGAAATCGCGTTGAACGCGCGCATCCACTGCACGAAGCGCACCGCAGGCTCACGCAGTTTTCCGCTGGTGGCAGTGGCAACGCCACGGGCTTCAACATCGAGCAGCACCGCACGAATAACGGCTTTCATGTCACCGCGTACGCCGCTGCCGTTATTGTTAAACGCTGCCGTCACCCGTGATACGTATTGCTCGGAAGGATTGCTCGACACCAATTTTTGAATCAATTGTTTGCCAATAAATGGGCCCACATTTGGATGATTAAACAGGGTGTCTAACGCAATGCGCACATCGTTGTTGGTGGCGGCTACTGTTTGTGCTGGAATGGTGACGCCGAGAAATTGCTTTTGTGCCGTGGAGTGATACTGATCGTAGGCCTGCATTGGTTTGATCTCGCGATCAGGCTCCGTGCTTAGGCCGCCGCCGCTGAATCGATTATTGGAGGTATCCGGCCCCGCCCAACTCAAGCCCGTCATCACCTTTGCCATGCCTGAAACATCGGCATTGGAATAAGTTTCGATCAGTTTGCCTGCGGCATCGCGTTTTTGCGTGCCATCCGGATTGAGTTGATAAAGACCGATGCTCATCAGCTGCATTACTTCCCGCGCGTAATTTTCATCTGGCACGGTGCCTGTCGTGGCATTTTCTTTTTGATTGCGCAGGTGTGTCAGGTACAGGCCCATCATTGGCGAGTACGTCACGGCTTCAAGCAGATTGCGGTAATTGCCGAACGCATGCAGTCCAAGCGTATCGAGATATTGCGCCGGGCCGCGTGGATAGCTGAAAGAGAGATTGCTATTGAGCGAGATGACAAATATCTCCGACAACGCGAAGGCCACACGCTGCCGAAGCGCGTCATCGCCGCTGGAGAAATTTTTCCAGAGGCTCCATTGGAATGCCGTCTGGCCGCGCTGCGCATCCGGTGCCAGTGTGTTGAGATACGCGGTCACCGGCGGCAAATGCAACGTTTGCGGTTTGCTGAATTGTGAGTCAAGCCACGCGTCAAGGCCCGACGCACTCACCGCGTCAATCTCGGCCATCTTGGGGCCAAACGTTGCCTGATTAAGGAATCGTGAAGCAACCTGTGCGCTCACCAAGGCCGTTTTCGTCACGGTGCAAACGTTTACCGCGCCGCCAGCAATCGCGAAGCGTTCAAGCGGCAACGTGCGATTGGCAATGCTCAATTGCGGCAGCGAATACGTGAAAGAGCCTTTTACGCCATCAGTGAAATTGAATTCAAACGTGCCCACCGCTGCGTTCGCATTCGGTGCAATCGGGCCAGTGATTTGTGGATACGGTGAGCCTGCAGAGACCTGGAAGATGGTGCCAGTGAATCGCTTGGCATTGTTGCTGTCCTGCACGCCCTGTAAAGTCAGCCACGTCGCCTTGCCCGCCGAGTTGTAGCTGTACCAGCCCGCAAAAACTTGCGTTCCCTGATGTGAAATCTGGATGCCCCAGCCCGACGCAGCAGCACCACCCCACCAGTGATCAGTGTAGTTGGTCAGGTTAGCGCGGGAATCTACCGCAGGTAGTGTAGGGTTGACGATAGGCACCGTTAGCGTGCAGATCGGCACTTGGTCGGCGGCCACAAAATTTTGCGGCTCGAGATCAGTTTTGGTTTGATTCACAGTACCGATGCTGTAACTGAGCGAGAGCCGATTGGTGCCGGTGACAACAATGGAACCAGTGCCGATCTTGGTGCCCAACGCACTCGCTCCCGCCGTAATCTGTGCCAGCGGCGTGCCGGTGTAAGTGAAAATGTCTCCCGCACAGGTGCTGCCGCCAAACGTGCACTGAAGCGTATTGAAGGTGGTGGCACCTTGCAGATCATAAGTAAACCACACCGCGAACGTGCTGGTGCCCTGCTGCTGAATGCTAAGCCCCCAGCCGGATTCGGCGGGCTTGTACCAAAAGCCGACCAGATTGGTTGTCGATTGTGCAAACGCCGATGTGCCTGCCATCGTGATGAGAAAAAATGCGCTACTGGCAGTCGCGAACCTTTTCAGGCATTGAACACAACGAGCGTAAAAAGCGTTGCTGGATATTGTCATAATGACCCTTTGATGATCTGGCTCCCGATGACACATTACGCCAGAAAAAATAAAAAAGTTGGCAACAATCGTAACTAAGTGCGACAACCACGAGTGCGCTGCGGGTGCGCCGCTGACACCGCAAAGGAAAACGCTGTGACCATATTAGTACCAATGTCCGCAGAAGCATATCCGCAATATCGGGAACGTGCAGTTGCAGGCTACGCCGATGATAACGTTGCTGCTGGTCGCTGGCCTGCAGAAGGTGCACTCGCGCGCTCGCAAGCGGATTTCGATAGCTCGCTTCCGCAGGGACTACAAACGCCAGACAACTACATTTTTGAAATCAAAACGGCAGAGGCTGGCCCCACGGTTGGTTGTATCTGGTTTGCAGTCATAGAAAAAAATGGACTGCAATCAGCATACGTTTACGACGTTGAAATCAACACACAATTTCGCCGACAGGGACATGCCAGAGCCGCGTTTGAAGCATTGGAGCCAATCGTCAAGGGGCTCGGCCTGTCCAGTATTGGTCTACATGTTTTTGGGCACAATCCGGGCGCGCTAGCGCTGTATGAGTCTCTCGGTTACGGTGTCACTGGCATCAATATGGCGAAGCATCTTGGCGTGAATGGTGGCTGAACAATAGGCGGGCAGAAGACACCGTTGAAGGGGGCGTGCTGAGTATCGATTGCCAGGCGGGTGGTCGAGGGCATATTTGCAAGATTTACGATCAAGTTCGTGGTCGACCACCGTTGCTCTATCATTGGCGGGCTTCTTCAGCCACTTTCAGCCTGCCCCCCCCCAGCGCTTGATTTTTAATACAACAAAACCACCCTACACCGCCCCCGCCAACACAATCGCCACCGCTGCGGTCAGCCTCTTCGCGTACGGCACGTGCAAAAATTCATTCGGGCCGTGTGCGTTTGACTGCGGACCGAGGACGCCGGTGATGAGCATCTGCGCATCGGGGAATTTCACGCCCAGCATCGCCATAAACGGAATGGTGCCGCCCTCACCCAGATACGCGGCCGGTTTGCCGTAGAACGTTTGCGAGGCGACATCGAGTACCCCCGAGAGCCACGGCGCAATCGCGGGCGCGTTCCAGCCGGTGGCGGCTTGTTCGAAGTTGTAGGTTACGTGGGCGGAATATGGCGGATCGTTCTCCAGCGTTTGTTTTAATTGCGCGGCGGCTTTTTCACCATCGACCAGTGGCGGCAGGCGCAACGAAAGTTTCAGCGACGTATATGGCCGCTGCACGTTGCCGCCCATTTCGATACTCGGTAAACCATCGGCACCCGTCACCGCCAGCGCGGCGCGCCAGGTGCGATTCAGGATCAGTTCCACCGGATCTTTGGTCGTCGGCTGTACGAACGTAAACTTGCCGCCATCATCACAACAGCTATCCCACGGGAAGCGTTTCCACATCGCTTCCCCGAGAATGTCGGCGGCTTGTTTGGCTTGCGTCACGCGCTCTGCCGGAATCTCGCAATTAAATGCCGCAGGTTTGACCACACCGGTGCGCGAATCGTCGATGCGATCAAGCAATTGGCGCGCGATGCGAAATGAAGATGGCACTACACCACCCGCATCTCCCGAATGCACGCCTTCGGTCAGCACGTTCACGGTGAGCGTGCCATTGACCAGGCCGCGCAGCGAAGTCGTGACCCACATCTGATCGTAATTGCCGGCGCCGGAATCAAGCGCGATGACGAGCTTTACTTGGCCCATGCGCGCCGCGAGTGCTTCGAGGTAGTAAGGTAAATCGTAGCTGCCACTTTCCTCGCAAGTCTCAATCAGGCCCACACAATGCGGACGCGCAACGCCTTGCGCATCGAGCGCCATGATGGCCGACAGCGCCGTGAAAACCGCATAGCCATCGTCGGCACTGCCGCGGCCATAAAGTTTGCCGTCTTCATAAACAGGAATCCACGGACCGAGACCCGCGCGCCAGCCGGTCATTTCGGGTTGTTTGTCGAGATGGCCGTAGAGCAGGACGGTCTGGTCGGGAGCTACGCCGCCGGTGGCGGGGACATCAAAAAACAAAACTGGTGTACGTCCCTCAACACGCACCACTTCCAGCGTGAGGCCAGCGACATTTTGTGCCAGTACCCATTTGCGCGCCTGCTCGATGGCCGCATCGAGGTAGCCATGTTTTGCCCAGTCGTGATCGAAGCCCGGCGATTTCGCGGGGAGCTTGATGTATTCAATCAGTTGCCCAACGATGTCGGCGTCCCATTGACGCGAAACATCGTCGAGCAATTTGCTGGTGTTGAGATTGGTCAGGGAGGGAATGGCGTCGCGGGCGGTCATGATGAGTTCTCAGTAGGCAGGGTGGGCGAATGGGAAGAGTAGTTTACTGCGATGCGGAAATCGGCGTTCGCTGCATTGGGGCAAATAGCGTTTAGCTGCGGCACTCAATTGGCAGCCACTTGCCCGGAATGTCGGTGCGGTTGACACCCATCGTAGTCATGGGTGAAGGCACTGGCCGTGTATTGCAGAGCCAAACCATTGGTGTCGTCGGCTCGCCTACGACGACGGCGGGACGCCAGGTGAGGTTTTTTCCCGCGATCGACGAATTGACGCTATTGCCAAAGGTCATTGTCACCGCGCCACCATCGATGCTCACACCCGTTACGAGTGTACTGACGATTTTTTCCCTCGCCGGCGCGCCCGCGTCGTCATTGTTAGTGGGCATCTCTTTTTTGTCCGCATAGAAAGCAGCGACTTTGCCCTTGGCCAGATCCGCAAGCGCCGTCGCTTCCTGCACCTGCAGCCGCACATTGCGGTCGAGCAGCGTCGGCAACGCGACTAGGGCAAGTATGGCGATGACCGCCATCACCATCACCAATTCGATCATCGAAAAGCCGCGGGTGATCATATTGTTTGTTGGTGTGTGCATGTATTGATTTTACATTTAGAAGTAGCGCCACGCTGGGCAATGACACGATGTGATACCGGCGTTTTCCTACAGGCCAAATGACCGCTGACCTACACTGGCCCCAAAGGTCACGACCTACACTGTCGTTGTGGTATCCGCCACAGCGTCAAAGGAATGAATATGCAAACCGCCCAAATGAACTCCCCACGATTCAACTACCCAACGCCAGCATCTGCGGTCACCAACGTGCCGCATACGCTCGACGATTTCAGACCAGTTCACGGTAGCTATTCCGGCAGCTTTTCTGGAAAATCATCGCATCCAATATGGATTGCGGTAGGGATGATTGCAGTCGTCGCCAGCATCGCGGTAGGTGTGAATATGTATTCCGAATCACATTCCGCGAAGATTGAAACGGCGGTATCTGCGCCGAATCTAATCGTGCCGAAGACGCCGGTTGCGCCAACTGCACCGGCCATTGAGCCAGCGCCTGTTGAGGCACCTGCCGCAAAAGAAATGGCCGCACCTGATGCACTTCGCACGCCACCTGCAAACAGTGTCATCGCGAAACCAGCACCCGTCGTCACTAAAAAGGTCGCGCCGATTCCAATCGCGCCAGCGAGTGCCGTGGTAACTCCGCAACCGGAAGTGGTGCCGCCGTTACCAGCAATCGTGGAACCGGCACCAACGCCACCACCGATTGTGATCGAGCCACCAGTTGTGCCAGCACCAACACCCGTGGCGCCGCCGGTTGAACCAACGAAGTTGTAATTCCGTTTCTGCAACGATGGCCGGACCCGCTTTCGAGCGGTTCCGGCCTTTTACTTTGTGCGCTCAAACTTGGTGTAAAAGCGATCATGGTCAGTCACCCGGTCGGCCAACTTGTTGATGGCACTTTTGCGCACACCCGCAGCTTCTGAACGATTTACGATAGTGACATTCAAATCGCGCAACAATCCATTCTTGATGCCATAAACCCAGCCGTGCACAGCCAGCTCCTGCCCCTTCTCCCACGCGTCACGGACGATAGTGGTTTGGCAAACGTTGGCCACCTGTTCGATCACATTAAGTTCGCACAAGCGATCAAGGCGGCCTTCGTCCAGGCCGATTGCCCCTAGCGCGTCTGCGTGTCTATCGCGCACATCGTGCACATGATGCAGCCAGTTATCGGCAAGGCCGACACGCTGATCAAACAACGCCGCGCGCACGCCGCCGCAGCCGTAATGACCAACGACCATGATGTGCTGCACCTTCAATACATCCACTGCAAACTGGATGACGGAGAGGCAATTAAGATCGGAATGCACCACGACGTTGGCGATATTGCGGTGAACGAACACTTCACCCGGCATGAGGCCGACGATCTCATTTGCAGGCACACGGCTATCGGAACAACCGATCCATAGAAATTGCGGATTCTGCTGCTTGGCAAGTTGCTCAAAAAAATCCGGATGCTGAGCGCGGATGCGGTCCGCCCAGGCAAGATTGTTCTTGAAGAGGGATTCCAGGTTTTTGTCTTTTAAGGGCATGTTTTACCTTACCTCCACTATTTCTACTCCCTCTCCCCGCGAGCGGGGAGAGAGTTGGGGGTGAGAAGGGGGTTTCGCGGAGCATGCTCCGCGCCCTTCGAACGGCATTCTAATTCATCGGAATGCGCGCCCTGCAAGGGAGGGGTATTCAAATTACGGAAAATTTCTTCAAGAACGACGTCTGGCTTCAACAACACATCATCATTCCAGAACCGTATCACACGAAATCCCAGCGACTCCAAAAAAGCTGTGCGCTCTTCGTCGCGTGAAACTTGCTCCAGATGCTGCCCACCATCAAGTTCAACGATCAGCTTTGATTCGATGCAAATAAAATCAACTACGTATGGCGGAAGTGGATGCTGCCGCCTGAATTTGTGTTTGTCCAGATGGCGATTACGAAGATAGTGCCAGAGTTTTAGTTCTGCGTCGGGTGAGGCGCGGCGTAGTTTTCGGGCAATTTCTTCCATCCGCTACCCCTCATCCCAACCTTCTCCCCGCGAGCGGGGAGAAGGAGTCATATCTCAACTCGCGCGACTCTGAATTATTCCCTCTCCCCGTTTGCGGAGAGAGGGCTAGGGTGAGGGGTGTCAAAGCCATCCGAAATACCAGGTGCAAGCACCGCATTTGAACTAATACCGCGCGCTTCCCGGCGTCCTTGGAAACGGGATCACATCCCGCACATTCGACAACCCGGTGATGTACGAAACCGTCCGCTCAAAGCCCAAGCCAAACCCCGCGTGCGGCACGGTGCCATACCGCCTGAGATCGCGATACCAGCCGTAATGCGCTACATCGAGCCCGCACTCCACCATGCGCCGATCGAGTACATCGAGGCGCTCTTCGCGTTGTGAGCCGCCGATAATTTCGCCGATGCCGGGTGCCAGCACATCCATCGCAGCCACGGTTTTTTCGTCGTCCGACAGACGCATGTAAAACGCCTTGATCTCTTTCGGGTAATTCATCAACACCGTCGGGCCGTTGACGTGCTTTTCGGCAATAAAGCGCTCGTGTTCTGATTGCAGATCAATGCCCCACTTCACCGGATATTCGAATTTTTCTTTCGCGTTTTCGAGCACCTTGATCGCATCGGTGTAGTCCATGCGCACGAATTCGGACTTGACGATATTTTCAAGTTTCGCGATCAGACCCTTCTCGATGCGCTCTTCAAAAAACGCCATGTCATCGGCGCGCTCGGACAGCACGGTCGTGATGATGTACTTCAGCATCGCTTCAGCCAGCGTGGCGTCGTCCGCCAGATCAGCGAAAGCGATCTCAGGCTCGATCATCCAGAATTCGGCTAAGTGGCGAGAGGTGTTGGAATTCTCCGCGCGGAAGGTGGGGCCGAAGGTGTAGACCTTGGAAAGCGCCATGCAATAGGTTTCCACGTTCAATTGTCCTGAAACTGTAAGGAACGCTTCGCGGCCAAAAAAATCCTGCGCGAAATCGACCTTGCCGTCTGGCGTTTT
>JANOQY010000196.1:0-2894 GCA_031414995.1 Betaproteobacteria bacterium | reverse complement strand
GCCTGACCAAGCGGACCCGAGGGTGAATAGTCCGGATGATAGAAATTGAATACGCTTGGCGCGTGGAGCGGGTTCTGGCCGAGAGAATCGGAGCCGCTCAGGTTATAGATGCTGGCGTAGTTGCCACCCGACATTCTGGCGTCGAATGCGCGGTGCATGTGCGTGAAGCGCAGCACCGGTTCGCGCAGTTTGCCGAAGGTGGACGGTTGCGTGCCCCTGGATGCGCGTGCTTCCGGGTCAAGCAGAATGGCGCGGATTACGGCCCTCATGTCGCCGCGTACGCCTGCGCCGTTATTGTTGAATGCGGTGGCCACACGGGTCACATATCCACTGCTCGGGTTACTCGTGACGAGACGCTGGATCAATTGCTCGCCAATGAACGGGCCAACGTTGGGGTGATTGAAAATGTTATCGACCACCGAATCAACATCCTGCATTGGCGTTTGGCCAGCTGGTACGTTTTGCGTGGCGGCCGAGCCCGGATAGGTCAACAGCGTTTTTGCGCCGGTGTCGTGCGCGCCGCCAAGGATGTTGCGCTTGTCGTCAGATGAGCGATAGGTTGCCGTCCAAGGCGCCATCGGCGTGGACCACGCAGTACACGCTTTCGCGGCACTCACTGGCTCGGTTGGATATGGCACATCAGGAGACAACCAGCGTCGAGGATTGGTTTGGTCCTGCCCCGCGAAATTCCAGCCAGTAAGCGCCCGCGCGACTTCCTGCGCGTCCGTTTCGCTATAGGTATCGATCGGCTTGCCCAAGCCGTCGAATTGCACCGAGCCGTCGATATTGATCATCACAGTGCCGATTGCAAATAGCTGCATCAATTCGCGTGCGTAGTTTTCGCTTGGGATCGTGCCAAGCGTTGCGTCCGCCTTGGCGCTGGTCTTCATATCGAGATATTCACCCATCGCCGGACTGAGCGTGACATCTTTGAGCAAGCTGCGGAAATTGCCAAACGCGTTGACACCCAGCATGTCGACGTAGGCCGCAGTAGCGCATGCCTGATCGCCGATGGTGTTGTTGTTCATCGAGATCACCATGATCTGCGAGAGCGCGTACGCGACGCGCTGGCGCAACTGGTCCGGCGCTTCAAAATATTGTTTCCAGAGCGACGGCATCATCACCGCATACGGTGTGGAGGGATAGCTCGGGTCGTTGCGGACAGTGTTGAGATGCATCGTTTGCGCGGTATTGAATTGTTCATCCAGATAAGCCGTCGGCGTCATCTGGGATACGCGGTTGATCTCGAACATTGATGCACCAAAAGTCGCTTGGGTGAGCAGCCGCGCGGCATCGGCCTTCGGATGTGCACCAACTGCTACGTTTACTACCCCTGAGACCGCAACTGCGCCGTTGGCATCGATCGCTCTCGCGCTAAGTGCTGTTGGCCCTTCAACGAACGGAGTCCAATTGAATGTGAAGGGCGCAGTCGTCGATTGACCCAGTCTGGTCGTGCCCTCGTAGAACTCCACTCTGGCGATGACCCCGCCTGCACCGATGGACGTGCTGGCATTAAGCGCGGCGGGCATGCCTACCTGCGCGGCTACACTCGCCAATGAAACCGAGGGCGGTGGTGTGGTGCCTAGCGAAACACCGGAGCGCGATTTGACAGCAGAAATATCGGAGGAATTGATCGCACCCGACACATTGATGTCGAACTTGAAATTGTTCGCTGGGACACTGACCGTTTGGCCTGAGCGCGCTTTGATGCCGCTGATATCGCTGGCGTTCACGCTGAAACTGTTATTGATGTCGCCCGCCAGAAAGCCCATCGACACTTCCGTATTGAGGGCGCTGTTGACGCCAGCCAAACGGACGGTGACGCGACGATTGTCGGCGATATCATTGAGCGTCACGACAACATTGTTGCCAGACGCGACGGCAGTGGCGCTGCCGATGGATGCATTCACCACGTCAACCGACGACACCGTGCCAGTCGCGGTGATGGGCTCATCGAATTGAAAGACGATGGTGTGCCCGGCACCGATGACGCGTGACTCCACCGTGATCGCGCCGGTGATGGCCGCAGCGCGGTCGAGTGCTAAATCGTAAGTGCCGGTCGCGCCATGTACTTTGCGTGATTGCGCGCCGGTGAGCGTCAGCGCCGAAACCGGCAGCGAGACAAACAGGGCAAGGATCGCGGCACCGAATGTGACGGGGCCAACTCGAAAATGACGGCTCATGACGGTTCCCAAAAAAGGCATTGATCGATTACAGCAGAAATCGTGCCATTTTGCATCCGGGCTGTGACACTGGGATGTCCGCGCATTTATCCAGATCACTTGTCGTCACAAGGCGACAGTCAAGGCGCAATTGGGCAGAAATGAGTCGGAGAAAGCCCCAAACTTTTGCGATGTCGGTTTTGTCTGTCGCGCCACGAACCCGCGCCGTGTGAAGCGTCTTAGCGAAACCCGCCCAAGAGCCGCGCTGGCAACATCACGATGGCGCGCAGCATTGCGAATACGCCCTCAACCGCGATCCCGACCAGTCGGAACGGCAGCGAGATCAGCCAGAAAATCGGATACAGCACCAGCGCCAGCAGTGCCAGCGGCCAGCACAGCACGAACAGGATGAGCCAAAGAACGTATTTCATGTGTTGCCTTTCGTAAGTTGGCGCTTGTTGTAAACATAACCCAATACGCATGCGGCCACAGCAAAGGCCGATTGCGCCAGGATCGACTGCATGTTTGCCGCGCCGTTAAAACCCACCACGTCCCACCACGCAACCGTCTTGATCTGTGTGGCCGCGTAGAGGCAGAACAGGAACAAGGCGAGAAACGTACGCCCGGTGCGAGTAAGTCGGCCAAACAGGCTGGCCGCCGCGCTCAATGCCAGAATACCCGTGATCAGTGCCGCGGCGCGCAACGGAGATTCCGCTATCCAACGCGCCAGTA
>JANOQY010000195.1:0-3999 GCA_031414995.1 Betaproteobacteria bacterium | reverse complement strand
ATTCATGAGCTTCGTGAGGCTGTGGGAATTCTATGAGGACGCGTTCAAGCACAAGAAGTCGCATCGCAAGTTTGACCAGATGCTGCACGAGAATTTCCTCTCGCCGTTGCGCATGCGCGAGTGGCGCGATGTGCATGCGCAACTGACGGAGGTGTGTGCGGCGGCGGGGATGCGGGTGGTGCATTCGAACAAACAGGATCAAGCTGTCACCACCGCCAAACCAACACCCTACGAAAACCTCCACCGCGCCCTTCTAACCGGCCTCATCACCAACGTCGGTACCAAGGGCATCGAAGGCGATCACTATCTCGGCACCCGTGCGATCAAATTCCAGCTCCCGCGACAAGGCCAGCAGCACGCCGCACAAAAAGCCACGCGCTTGAAATGGGTCATGGCCTTCGAGCTGACGGAAACTACGCGCGTCTACGCGCGCACGGTTGCCTCGATTGAACCCGAATGGATCGAACAGCTGGCACCGCATCTCGTCACGCGTACTTATTTCGAGCCGCATTGGGAACGCAAAAGCGGGCAGGTTGTTGCGTTCGAACAAGTCGCGCTATACGGCCTCATCATCACTGCTCGTCGCCGGGTGCATTACGGCGCCATCAATGCGACCGAAGCACGCGAAGTGTTTATCCGTCAGGGCCTAGTGGCAGGTGAAGTCGACACGAAGGCCAAATTCCTGCGACATAACCTGAACCTGATCGAGGACATCGAAGATATCGAAGCCAAGGCGCGTCGGCAGGATGTGCTGATCGACGACGACGATATGTTCGCGCTTTACGACGCCGTTATCCCGGCGGACGTGGTGAACATGGCGGGCCTCGAGCGCTGGCGCAAAGACACGGAAAAAAATAATCCGCAAATTCTGCTGTTCACGCGCGAACAGTTGATGCGCCGTGCCGCCTCTGAAATTACCTTTGAGCTATACCCGAAGGCGCTCAAGCATCGCAGTGCCGCCTATCCGCTCGCCTACCGTTTCGAGCCCACACACGTCATGGATGGCGTCACCATTACCCTGCCGGTATCGGTGCTGAATCAGGTAAACGCGGCGCGTTTCGACTGGCTGGTGATGGGCATGCTGCGCGAGAAGGCCGCAGCCTTGTTCAAGACTTTGCCGCAGCGGTTGCGCAGCCAGATTGTGCCAGTGCCCGATACGGTCAGTGAGTTCATCAGCGTCATCGCAAAGCAGGAAGGCATGAGTGATCTCACCATGGCCGACGTGCCGCTGACCGATGCGTTGGCAACTTTTTTGCATCGCGAAAGAGGCTTGGAGGTATCGCGCGAAAGCTGGGACCCGGCACGATTGACGCCACATCTGAACATGAATTTCCGCGTCGTGGATGGCGACGGCAAGGAGCTTGCCATGTCGCGCGATTTTGCCGCACTGAAGTTGCAATTTGCCGACGCCTCTCGCACGGTATTTTCAACACTACACAAGAATCGCCTCGAACGCGACGGCATTACACGCTGGGATATTGGCGACATTCCAGAGACCATCAACTTCGAAAAAGCCAGCGTGCGTTACGATGGTTTTCCAGCACTGGTGGATAACGTCGATTCAGTCGAGATCAAGATCTATGACGAAGCACTCGCCGCACAGTATCAACATCGCCGTGGACTCACACGCCTGTTTTTGCTTGAGCTGGTCGAACAGGCCAAGTTCCTTGAGCGCAGTGTCAAATTCTCCCCTGTCGCTGCGTTCCAGTACGCGCACTATTTCCCGGAGGCCAAGAATCATGCGCAACAGGCAATCGCACACGAGCTCGTGTGCGCAGCGTTTACCGGCACCTTTGTCGATTCGCAGCCCGCATTGATTCGCACAGAAGCCGCATACGCTGCCTCGCGCGCAGCGGGAAAAAACAAAGTGATGGCACTGGGAACGTCGGTTGCCAAGGCGATTGATGAGGCACTGACGCTAACAGCAGAAGCACGCAAGCTGCTCGAAGAACGCTACGTAAAAGGGTGGGAGCATATCGGCCCCGATATCGAAGGGCAGCTTCGGACCTTGTTCGGCAAGGAGTTTCTGCGTGATACCAATGTTGAGCAGTTATTGCACTATCCGCGTTACCTGAAAGCGATTGTGCTGCGCGTGAACAAAGCACGGCAGGGCGCGATGGAGCGCGATCTGGAGCAGCACAAGTCCATCCGGCCGCTGTGGCAGAATGCGCTCTCGGTGGCAAGCTCTCTGGACCCGAAAGACCTTGAATACCGGTGGATGGTTGAGGAATTGCGCGTGAGTTTGTATGCGCAGGAGTTGCGGACGCCGCTGCCAGTTAGTATCAAGCGGGTGAGTAAAGCATGGGACGAACTAGATAAATGAAACCAGAAAAACACCATCGCCTCGCTGCCCGCATGGCCCATATCGCGCCATTCGAAGTCATGGAAATCCAGACCGCCGCACGCGAGCTGGAGCGGCATGGCAAAGACGTGATCCACATGGAAATCGGCGAGCCTGATTTCACGACGCCGCAGCCCGTCATCGACGCCGCAATCAAGGCGCTCAATGACAAGCCCATGTTCTACACCTCGGCTCTCGGTATCCAGCCGCTGCGCGAAGCTATCGCGCACTTCTACTGGAATAAGTATCACGTCAAAATTTCCAGTGACCGCATTATCGTCACCGCAGGCTCCAGTGCCGCTTTGTTGATGACCATGGGCGTGCTGCTCAACGCGGGTGACGAAGTGTTGATGGCCGACCCCGGCTATCCGTGCAATCGCCATTTCGTGCGTGCGATGGAAGGCGTGCCGAAGACGATTCCGGTGGGCCCTGACAGTGACTATCAACTCGCTGCGCGGCACATCGCAGCGCACTGGAATGCGCGCAGCGTGGCTGCACTGGTGGCGTCGCCATCCAACCCCACTGGCACGCTGGTAGCAGTGGATGAGTTACGGCGTATCCACGCGGAAGTGGTGTCGCGTGGCGGTACGCTGATCGTCGATGAAATTTATCAGGGCCTCACATACGGCGTTGCACCATCGACCGCGCTTTCGATCTCGGATGACATGTTCGTCATTAACAGTTTCTCGAAATATTTTCAGATGACCGGCTGGCGTCTGGGTTGGCTGGTCGTGCCGCCGCAATACGTGCGCGAAGTGGAAAAGCTGGCGCAAAATCTATTTATCTCGCCTTCAACACCCGCGCAATATGCGGCGCTGGCAGCATTCGATGCCGAGACCATCAATATCGTTGAGCAGCGCCGCACTGAATTTCAGGCGCGCCGTGATTTCCTGATGCCTGCATTGCGCGGACTGGGATTCGAAATCCCGGTCGAGCCGCAGGGTGCTTTTTACATCTACGCGCAAAGCGATAAGATCGCGGTGGATAGCTTCGCGTTGTCGCGACGTATTTTGCAAGACGCGCACGTCGCCATCACACCCGGCAAGGACTTTGGTACGAACGCGCCGGAAAAAAATATCCGTATCGCTTATACGCAGACGATTCCGCGCTTGAATGAAGCAATAGAGCGGATCGGACAGCATTTGCGCGGACGCGTAGACTGATCCCGCTACGTTCTGTTACGTAGCGTTGCGAAGGATGCTTTTAGAATGGCTCTGATGCAATATCACTCGCGAATGAGGAACAACAATATGTCAATCAATTCCAAACTAGCTTTGCTGATCATGTTTCTCATGCCGCTCACGTCCTTCGCGCAAGAACGCGCCATCAACGAAAAAATCACCGTCAAGGCGAGTGTCGATGAGGTATGGAAAGCGTGGACAACCACCGAAGGTATCAAGTCCTTTTTCGCGCCCGATGCCAAAGTCGAACTGCGCGTTGATGGCCCGTTCGAGATTTACATAAATCCTTTCGCAGTACCTGGGCTGAAGGGCGCGGACGATATGCGCATCATCGGCTTTCAGGAAAAGAAAATGTTGTCATTCACCTGGAATGCGCCGCCATCGTTGCCCGAAGCGCGCAAACAACGATCAGTGGTGATCGTGCGTTTTATTTCGCGCGGCGACGTGCTCACCGATGTCACTCTGCACCACATCGGC
>JANOQY010000194.1:0-27225 GCA_031414995.1 Betaproteobacteria bacterium | reverse complement strand
CAGCGCCACATGTCGGCCGAAGATGTCTACAAATTGCTGCTGCTTGAGAATGCCGACATCGGCCTGGCAACGGTGTATCGCGTGCTGACCCAATTCGAGCAGGCGGGATTGCTGGTGAGGCACCATTTCGAAGGCGGCAAGGCGGTATTTGAATTAAATGAAGGCAGCCATCACGATCACCTCGTGTGCATGCAATGTGGACGCGTGGAAGAGTTTTACGACGCCGAAATTGAAAAGCGTCAGCAAAAAGTAGCCAAAGACAGGGGATTCAATATTCACGACCACTCGTTGTATCTCTACGCCGATTGCATCAAGCCGCATTGTCCGCACAAGAAAACGACGTAAACCACGGATTGTCGGTATGAAAGCATCCCTGCAAGCCGGCATTGCACACACCTTCCGCTTCACCGTCCCTGAAAACAAGACGGTGCCGCATGTGTATCCGGAGGCTGCTGATTTTCAAATCATGCCGAACGTATTTGCCACGGGTTACATGGTTGCGCTTTGCGAATGGGCTTGTGTTGATTTATTGAAACCTCACCTTGATTGGCCCGCTGAACAAAGTCTGGGCACACAGGTGAATCTCTCCCACATCGCCGCCACGCCGCCGGGTCTTACCATCACGGTTGAAGCAACACTGGAACGCATCGACGGTCGCACGTTGACGTTCCGCGTCAGCGCGCACGATGGCATCGACGCAATCACGTCCGGCACCCACGAACGGGTTATCATCAATTACGACAGATTCAATGACAAGCTGGCAAAGAAAATATTGGCTGCGGGTCAACTGCAAAAACAAGAGGTGGACTGTGAATAATTTTGCGAATAAATTCTGGCGACGGTTTTTCTGGTGTTGTATCTGCTTTGGCTTTGGCTTTGCAGGCATTGCCCACGCACGTGACACCGCGCCCGTCCTCAAAGATTTCCCGATTATTCTCGTGGCGGATTTGCCCAAGGAAGGCCGCGATACGCTTAACCTGATCCGCAAAGGCGGCCCGTTCCCCTATTCAAAAGACGGAACCGTTTTTTCCAATCGCGAACGCATTCTGCCCAAACAACCGCGCGGCTATTATCACGAGTACACGGTAAAAACACCCCGCTCGCGCGACCGCGGTGCACGCCGCATCGTCTGCGGCGGCATGTCCGGCAAACCGCAGGCGCTAGCACGCGAAGCCTGTTACTACACCGACGACCACTACGCATCGTTCAAGAAAATCAAGGAGTAACGAGATGGCCTCTCCCGAACTCAAGAATCTTCTTGCCAGCGATCAACCGCGCGGCGTGTATTGGTCAAAATCGCACGCGAGCGTTGCGGAACTGAGCAAACTGGCGCGCTCAAAAGGGATGGCTTTTTTTCATCTTGAGGGCCAGAAAATTGAGAAAAAAGAGCAATTTCTCAATCACGCCGCCGTCGCGATGAAATTTCCCTCGCACTTTGGCAACAACTGGGACGCGTTTTACGATTGCCTCACTGACATGGACTGGGTCGAAAGCCAAGGCTATCTGATTTATTTCGATCACACCGACGCCTTTGCAGACCATCACGAAAGCCAGCTTGAAACCGTCGTTGAACTGTTTCAGGACGCGGTGGACTTCTGGAAAGGCGAAGGCAAGCCAATGCTGGTCGTGCTTTCAGGTGCCAACTCACCGCCGGGGATGAAGAAAATATGAAAGCCCAGCATTGACAAGGGCGTTCAGGCATTTATGCTCTGATAAGCTCGTCAATGCGTGTTCTTCGATTTTTACCGTAAACCTGAGCTTACTCATCACTCCATGAACGCAATCGTCATTCCCGACGCGTAAACCGAATGTCACCGTAATATGCGCTGGTATGCGTTTCGGTGGCATTCGAATCCGTCATCACGCCGACAAAAATGATCGGGCCGGGCGGCTCGCCGAACAAGCGTTCGAAATCCTGTTTCACGTTGCGCTGGAAATTGATCCACTGCCCAAGCCGTTCCGGACCAGATTCAACCACAAGCATTTTTGCGCGTGATGTTTTGGCATGATCGAGTACCGTTTCCTTGGGCAGCTTGTTCTCCCAAATGTATTGAATTGTGGCGTAGGGCATCTCGCGTCCGCTGAATAACTTAACGGTCTGCGCGAGTGCGCTGTCTTCAAAATCAAACTTGGATTTGTCGCCATCGAAGGCAACGATGATTCGCACCGGGGAGTCGTCACCCGTGCGGCTGGCGTTATCGGCACCGGCAATCAATTGCGGCACTTTCCAACGCCACTGCAGGGTTGGGTAATCCAATGCTGAGAGTAAAAGCGGCTGCAACAAACCGGACGCCGACACATTCGCATCCGCCTCCAGCACGCGCTCGCCCTCATGATCGACGATACGATATTTGGTGCGCGCCAAAAACCGCGACAGCACCCATTGTTCCCACGCAGGCGGCGCGGTCTCACCGGCGGAGGTCAACGAAAATGGCTGTACTGCTTCGAACGGTATCGTCAGCGCCGATGTTTCAGCACGCGGCGTAATCAGCGCGCAGCCTGCAACTGCAATCAAACTACAAACAATCACACCGCACGCCAGCGTCCGCATTTACATCATCCTTCCAACAATTGTCCAAACAACATGATAGTCGCTTGGTATGACCAATCCCTTACTTCGCCATTCGCTTGCACTTCTACCCTTGCTTATTCCGAACTCGCGATCAGCGCCGCGTTGCCACCTGCTGCTGCGGTGTTAACGGTAAACGTGCGTTCAGAGGCAAAGCGGAACAGATAATGTGGCCCGCCCGCTTTTGGCCCAGTGCCGCTCAAGCCCTCGCCGCCGAACGGCTGCACACCGACCACCGCACCAATCTGGTTGCGGTTCACGTACACATTGCCGACGTGCGCGCGAGCGCGAATTGCACGAATGGTTTCCTCGATCCGCGAATGAATCCCCAGCGTCAATCCATAACCGCTGGCGTTGATCGCATCGACAACATCCATAAGCTGGTCCGCCTCAAACGCGAACACATGCAGAATCGGCCCAAACACTTCACTTTTAATGGCATCGAACGCCGGAATCTCAAATGCACAAGGCGCGAAAAAATGGCCCGACGGTATGTCGCGCGGTAGCGCCGTCTGGCCGATGGATTTGAAGTTCTGCGCCATGCGTTCGCGATGCGCCACCAGCATGTCGAAAGCATCACGATCAATTACCGGCCCGATGTCGGTGTCAAGACGCGCTGGATCACCAAGGCGCAATTCCTGCATCGCCCCTTCGAGCAACGTCGCCAAACGCGGATAAATATCTTTCTGTACGCACAGAATCCGAAGCGCCGAACAACGCTGCCCCGCGCTGTTGAATGCGGATGCGATCACGTCGGTCACCACTTGCTCCGGCAGCGCCGAAGAATCCGCGATCATGGCGTTCAGACCGCCCGTTTCTGCGATGAACGGAATAATCGGCCCAGCGCGATTGGCAAGGCTACGGTTGATTGCCTGTGCAGTGGAAGTGCCACCCGTGAACGCAACACCGGCGATACGCTTGTCGATCACCAACTTCGCGCCGATGATTTCCCCACGCCCCGGCAACAGCGCAATCGCATCCTTCGGCATCCCGGCTTCGAGCAACAATTTCACGGCCTCGAACGCGATAATCGGAGTTTGCTCGGCAGGTTTGGCGATCACCGCATTGCCCGCCGCAAACGCAGCAGCGACCTGCCCCATAAAAATGGCCAGCGGAAAATTCCACGGCGAAATAGAAGCGAATACACCGCGTCCGTGTAATGACAATTCATTGCTCTCGCCAGTCGGACCCGGCAAAAACTGCGGGGCCGCAAAATGCTGCCGCGCGAGGGCGGCGTAATAACGGCAAAAATCTACCGCTTCCCTAACCTCGCCCAACGCATCAGGCAATGTCTTACCGGCTTCCCGCACGCACAACGCCATGAAAAACGCACGGCGGGACTCCAGCAAATTTGCGGCCTCATCCAGCACGGCAGCACGCTCCGCACACGGCATGCCGGGCCATTTAGAAGTGATGTCCAATGCCAAATCCAGCAACTGCTCATCAGCCTCTTCGATCGTGCCGATTCTATCGAGCGTTGCGGGATTAGCTGCATCGAGCAGCGCGCCGCGCATTACCTCGCCCGCGATGAGCGGTGCGGCAACAAAATCAGCGCGCTGATACGTTGCTGTCATCGCTGCCTGCAAAGCATCGGTGGCTGCGACATCCGCAAAACTGAAGCCGCCCGAATTCAAACGGCTGACATCGGATGACTTGAACAAATTTATTGGCAACGGCAGCTTGGCATTTGCTTTCTGCGGATTGCCTTCACAAGCAGCAATCGGATCGGCAATAACATCTTCAATCGATACATCAGGATCGGCGATGCGATTCACAAATGAGGAATTTGCGCCATTTTCCAGCAGCCGACGAACGAGGTAGGGCAGCAAATCTTCGTGCGTGCCGACCGGGGCGTAGACGCGGCAAGCTGCGCCGTGACCACTGACCACCTCCTCGTAAAGCTCCATGCCCATGCCGTGCAAGCGCTGAAATTCGAATTGCTTTGTATTGGCACCGCTGCCCGCACGCTCGAGGATAGTCGCGACGGTGTGCGCGTTATGCGTGGCGAACTGGCAATAGAACACTTCCGGCCGCGCCAGCATTTTTGCAGCGCATGCCAGATACGACGCGTCGGTATTTGCCTTTCGTGTAAATACGGGATAGCCACTGAATCCCTGCATCTGCGAGCGTTTGATCTCGGTGTCCCAGTAGGCCCCTTTCACCAGCCGCGTCATCATGCGCCGACCATGCGTGGCCGATAGCGCTGCCAGCCAATCGATGACATGGCTTGCGCGTTTTTGATAAGCCTGCACCGCGAGACCAATGCCTTCGTAACCAGCGAATCGCGCGTCGCTATAAACGGCGGCGAACAATTCAAGCGAAAGTTCCAGCCGTTCGGTTTCCTCTGCATCCAGCGTCAAACCAATGCCGCCATCGCGCGCCATTTCTGCAACCGCCATCACTTTCGGCAACAACTCTTGCATCACGCGTTCGCGATGCGCCAATTCATAGCGCGGATGCAGCGCGGAAAGTTTTACCGAAATACCGGGCGCAGCGAACACGCTCTGGCCCGGCTTCACTGCCGACGAAATCGCCTTGATCGCATCCTGATAGGCGATATAGTAACGCTCGGCGTCTTGCGCCGTCATTGCCGCTTCGCCCAGCATGTCGTAGGAGTGGCGATATTTCGACTGATCATCCGATTCGGCGCGCTGCAATGCGTCCTCAATATTGCGGCCCATCACGAATTGTTCCGCCATCAGCTTCATGCCCTGGCGCAATGATGCCCGCACGATGGGTTCGCCCGCCTTGGCCGCAAGCCGCGTCAGCCAGCCGCCGACATCGGCAAAGGTATCGGCGGTCGGGGAGACCAGTTTGCCGGTGAGCATCATGCCCCACGTCCCCGCATTTACCAGCAACGAATCCGATGCGCCCAAATGCTTTTTCCAATCACCCTGTGAAAATTTGTCCTTGATCAGTTTGTCGGCGGTTGCCGCATCAGGGATGCGCAGCAGCGCTTCGGCCACGCACATGAGCAATACACCTTCCTGCGACGAAAGATCGTATTGCGTCAAAAACGACTGCATGCCCGAATGTTTTTGCTGGCGCGCACGCACCGCCTCGACCAACGCACGTGCCGTCGCAGTGGCACGGGTGTTCGCGTCAGGGGCAAGTTTGGCAACAGCAATCAATGCATCGAGTGTGCGTGATTCATCTGCGAGAAAGGCGTCGCGTAATGGGGAGAACGATGGGAGCATGGCGTTGGCAGTCCAGGAGAATGTGCGGCATTATCGCAAATGCAAGGCACATTCACTTGCCGCCATCATGTTCATCGTATTTCCGCCGGACATGCATCACTAAGCCCACGCTGCTATCATCTGCCCATAATAATCAGGAGGAGAACGTTCCGTGCTGAACGCCTTGGATGCACTCGTGCCGCAACGCTACTGGACATGGGCGAGCTGCGCGATACTTGCCTTGTTGTGTCTGGCGGCCTCGCCATTCACGCCGATCTGGCTCTGGCCGGCAACATTATTTGCATTGCTGTTTCTGGTCGGCTTGCTCGATTACACACAAGACAAGCAGGCGATACGCCGCAACTATCCGCTGCTGGCACATTTCCGCTTTTTCTTCGAATTTATCCGCCCGGAAATTCGCCAGTATTTCATTGAAGCTGATCGCGAAGAGCTGCCGTTCTCGCGTGCACAGCGCTCGATCGTGTATCAGCGTGCCAAGGGCGCGGCAGACAAGCGTCCGTTCGGTACGCAGATGAATGTGTACGAGCCGCAATACGAATGGATGAACCACTCGATTGCGCCAACCGAGATCGCCAGCCACGATTTTCGCATTCTCATCGGCGGACCGACTTGTACCAAGCCGTATTCAGCCAGCGTGTTCAATATTTCGGCGATGAGTTTCGGCGCGCTATCGGCCAACGCAATTCTGGCCCTGAATGAAGGCGCAAAGCGTGGGCACTTCTATCACGACACGGGCGAGGGCTCGATTTCATGCTATCACCGTGGCATTGGCAGCACCGGTGGCGGCGATCTTACGTGGGAAATCGGCAGCGGCTATTTTGGTTGTCGCAATCCGCAGGGTGGTTTTGATGAGCAGAAGTTCACGGAAAATGCGGCGGACGATCAGGTAAAGATGATCGAGATAAAACTATCGCAAGGTGCCAAGCCCGGTCATGGCGGCGTATTGCCGGGTGCCAAGGTCACCCCCGAAATCGCCGAAGCGCGTGGCGTGCCGGTTGGCGTCGATTGCATTTCACCTGCCAGGCACTCGGCATTTTCAACACCGCTGGGGCTGCTGCAATTCGTGGAGAAACTCCGCGAACTGTCCGGCGGCAAGCCGGTTGGTATCAAATTCGCTGTTGGGCATCCGTGGGAATGGTTCGGTATCGTCAAGGCAATGCAGCAAAGCGGCATCACGCCCGATTTCATTGTGGTTGATGGCGGCGAAGGCGGCACTGGTGCGGCACCCCTGGAATTCACCGATCACGTCGGCGCGCCGTTGCGCGAAGCGCTGATGCTGGTGCACAACACGCTGGTAGGCGTTGGCCTGCGCGACCGAATCCGCATCGGCGCGTCGGGGAAAATCGTTACTGCATTCGACATCGCCCGCACCATAGCGATGGGTGCTGACTGGTGCAATTCCGCACGTGGCTTTATGTTCGCGCTGGGTTGCCTGCAAGCGCAAACCTGTCACACCGGTCACTGTCCAACGGGGGTGAGCACCCAGGACGCCAACCGTATGCGCGCGCTGGTGGTGCCGGATAAAGCGGAACGGGTATTTCAGTTTCATCAAAACACCTTGAAAGCGTTGAAAGAATTACTCGCCGCCGCCGGCCTCACCCATCCCGCCAACCTTGGCCCGGAACATGTCATTCAACGGGTATCAGCGACCGAGGTGAGGTCACTTGCGGCGTTGCATACGTGGGCCAAACCGGGAGAATTGCTTTCGGCCATTCCTGAACTGCCTGTGTTCAAAGTATTTTGGGCGGTCTCACGCGCCGAATCATTCGACGCACCGCCCAACGTGCTCTCGACGCGCGGCGTAAAAATTCAATAGCAAAAAGGTGAACCAAACGGAGTAATGCATGAACCGGCAGGAGCGTGACACCTTTGGCATGATCGACGTCCCCAATGAACGACTGTGGGGTGCACAAACACAGCGTTCCCTTCACCATTTTCACATTTCCACCGAACGCCTGCCGACCGAGTTGATCTTGGCGCTGGCAATGGTCAAGCGCGCATGTGCTGAAGTCAATCGTGATCTGCAATTGTTGCCCCCCGAAAAGGCCAACGCCATCATTAACGCCGCCGATGAAGTGCTGTCGGGCAAGCATCCCGATGAATTCCCTCTGTCGATTTGGCAAACCGGCTCCGGCACACAGAGCAATATGAACATGAATGAGGTGCTGGCTAATCGCGCATCTGAACTCCTTGGTGGCGAGCGCGGCATGGCGCGGCGCGTGCACCCGAATGACGACGTAAATGTCGGCCAATCGTCGAACGATATTTTTCCAACCGCAATGCATGTCGCCGCAGCCATCGGCATCCACAATCATTTATTGCCCGCATTGCAGGTGCTGCGAAACACCCTCGCAGAAAAATCTGTTGCGTTCGACGGCATCATCAAAATCGGTCGCACCCATTTGCAGGACGCCACACCGCTCACGCTGGGTCAGGAAATGTCCGGCTATGTGGCACAGCTCGACCATGCAAAGGAGATCATAGCCGTCACCCTGCCTTGGATTCTCAAGTTGGCCGCCGGTGGCACCGCAGTCGGCACGGGCTTGAATACGCACGCTGAATTTGGTACTCGGGTTGCCAGCGAACTCGCACGCTTTACTGGTTTGCCATTTGAAACCGCGCCCAACAAATTCGCCGCACTCGCCGCACATGATGAGCTGGTGGCAGCACACGGCACGTTGAAAACGTTGGCAGCAGCATTGATGAAAATCGCCAACGATATTCGCTGGCTGGCGTCGGGCCCGCGCGCGGGCTTAGGCGAAATATCGATTCCGGAGAACGAACCGGGCAGTTCGATCATGCCGGGCAAGGTCAATCCGACGCAGTGTGAAGCGCTCACCATGCTCTGCGCGCAGGTATTTGGCAACGACGTGGCGATCAACTTTGGTGGCGCATCTGGGAATTTTGAATTGAATGTGTTCAAGCCACTTATCGCCCACAACTTCCTGCAAAGCGTGCGTGTGCTGGCCGATGGCATGGCCAGCTTTGAGCAGCACTGTGTACGCGGCATCGATGTCAATGCCGCGCGCATCACTGAGTTGATGGAACGCTCGCTGATGCTGGTGACGGCATTGACGCCCCACATTGGCTATGAGCGCGCCGCTGAAATCGCCAAGCGGGCGCATAAAGATGGCACGACACTAAAATCAGCGGCGCTGGCCTCAGGCTACGTGACTGCGGAAGAGTTTGATGGCTGGGTGCAGCCCGCGCTGATGATCGGGAAATAGCATTAAAATTCGACGGAAAATCAAGTCACGGTGGAATGGCACATGAACGTGGGTAAGGCAACTCTATGGATCGGCGCTGCGGCCCTGTTAGCCGTGCTCGCATTTTTGATTGGCGTTTTCACCATGGCCAAGCTCATCTGGCCAGTCGGGGCCATCGCACAAATCAAAGAATTTGCCACAGGTGGGTCGGGCGATATAGCCGAAGGCCAGCCGGTCTATGACGCGTTCGGACGATTGATGAGTTACCCCGGAAAAACGGCGATCAATTGTCCCCAACAAACCGCGAACACAATGGTGCTACTGGCTGCCGGTCAGTCAAATCTGGCGAACAACGCTGGCCAGCGCTACACGAGCAACGTTGATAACCGCATAGTCCAAGTCTGGAACGGCAAGTGTTATCAAGCCTTCTCCCCACTTCTCGGTACGAGCGGAACAAGCGGGGAGTCTCTCACACTGCTCGGCAATAAATTAATCGCCGCAGGCATGGCTGACCAGATCGTGTTCGTTGCCGCCGCCATCAAAGGCACCGGGATATCGCGCTGGAAAGCTGGTGGTGATATGAACGATTTGCTTGGCGATGTCATTGCCGACGTGAAGAAAAACTATCGTGTCACCCATGTGCTGTGGCATCAGGGGGAAAGTGATTTCGATGAAGGCACGAATGCACAAAACTATTCGTCGATGTTTTCTTCGTTTGTTGACACCCTGCGCGCGCGCGGCATTGGCGCACCGATATTTGCATCTGTGGCGTCAAAATGCCGCGTAAATCCACTTTGGAAACCCGACAATCCAGTTGCAACCGCGCAACGATCATTGCCTGAGAAATCCAAGAATATTTTCGCAGGCGTTGATACCGATACTTTGCTCACCGCGATTGACCGCTTTGATGATTGTCATTTTTCCGCGACTGGTCAGGAGAAATTCGCCGATGCCTGGGTCAAGGCGATCAAAGATTCTCAATGAGCACAATGCCGCGCGCAATGTCCAATGCTTAAGCCGCGAACACTGAAATTTCTTGCCGCATTCATCATCGCTTTTATAGTGCTCATGCTACCGGCCGTTGTTTGGCCCAAGTATCTGGATTCACCTATCGGCATCACTCTGGCGTTATCCTATTTGTCTATTTACTTGTTTCATCAGATCGGCATTCCGGGACTGCTTCAACACAATGGTTTATGCGGTTGGGGCTGGTGCGCACCTTCCATTTTTGGCTGGGTGTTCCTGTGTGTTTTTTGGCTCGGCGTCGCGTGGCTGGTCGCTTGGGCAGCGGCCCACGCCACCGCTCGCTCACAAGTCGGCGACTAGCGCGGTAGTCACGCATCTGGCTCCACAACCCAAACGGAATAACTCCATGACAACAAACGTAATAACAACCTGGCATCAACTCGTTGCATCTCGCGATGTCAATGGCCTCGGCTTACTGCTTGCCGACGATGCTGTTTTCCATTCGCCAATTCTGCATGCACCGCAAATCGGCAAGGCGCTCACTAAGCGCTACCTCACTGCAGCATTCGGGGTTTTCTTCAACGAGTCGTTCCGCTACATTCGCGAGGTCGTCGGCGAACGTGATGCGGTGCTGGAGTTTGTGGTGGAGATAGATGGCATTACTGTGAATGGCGTCGATATGATTCAGTGGAATGACGACGGCAAGATTGTGGATTTCAAGGTCATGCTGCGTCCGCTCAAGGGCATCAATGTTATTCACCAGAAAATGGCAGCGATGCTGCAAAACATGCAGTGAAAATGATTCAGGTAAAAGTCAAACCCAACGCTCGCGTTTCCGCGTTTTGCGAACTACCCGACGGAACGTGGCTGGCGCAATTAAAATCACCGCCGATCGATGGCCGCGCAAATGAAGAATTGGTAGCACTCATTGTGCAGCATTTCGACCAACGCAAATCGCAGGTCTCGGTAAAGAGCGGCGCGTCGGGGCGCATGAAGCTGGTGAAAATTGAAGATGCCTGAATTACCGCCCCTAACGGCGGCGATCTCGATCACATAAAATGGGAAACTCTAGCACTGGTGAGGCTTGTGGCATGTTTTATGCCTGTAAACCTGGCCAGTGCTAGAGTTTCACTATTTTCAAGGGCGGACTCAATCCTTCAAGCCAAGCGTCCGATGCGTCAACGCCGGCAGGCTTTTGCGAATGGTCTGCTGATAATGAGGGTTCACCCCCGCGACCACCACACCTGAACCACGCGGCAATCGATCCAACACCACACCCCAAGGGTCCACAATCATTGAGTCACCGTGCGTCTCGCGGCCATTGACGTGAAAGCCGCCTTGCGCAGGCGCGATCACGTAGGCAAGGCTCTCGATCGCGCGCGCGCGGATGAGCGTCTCCCAGTGCGCCTTGCCAGTGGTGGCCGTGAACGCGGATGGAATGACGATAATGTCCACATCGCCCATCGCCCGATAGAGTTCGGGAAAACGCAAGTCGTAGCAAATCGAGAGGCCGATGCGGCCATAAGGGGAATCAATGACAACGACTTTATCGCCCGGCTCGATGGTGCGTTCTTCGGAATAATTTTCCGCCCCAAGCGCAAGATTGAACAGATGAATCTTGTCGTAGCGCGCGACCTGCTTGCCTTCCTTGTCGTAAACAAGGCATGTGTTGCGTACTTTGTTGGGTACGTTTGATTCCATCGGAATCGAGCCGCCGATCAGCCAGATGCGATGTTTGGCTGCAATCTCCGACATCCACTGCTGAATGGGGCCATCACCGGGTTGTTCGCGGACAGCGACTTTATCGGTATCGCGCATGCCCATGATCGCGAAATATTCTGGCAACGCAATGATGCGCGCACCCGTGCTAGCCGCCATGTCGATCAAGCGTCCGGCTTCATCAAGATTCGCCTTTACGTTGGGCCCACTCGCCATCTGGATGGCCGCAACCCGAAAAAAAGTCTGCGTCGACCCTGCCGCTTTGAGCAAGGCATCGGGAATCTGGCCGGAAGTCTTGGTAATGATCATGGCGTTTTTTGAGGGGAGGTTGCTGGTGTCGCCGGCGCTGGTGGGTTGGCAGGACCCGCAACAGCGTTGCCGGTTTTGGTCGACGACACTTCATTTTTGATGCGATCCACCTGAGGATTATCCCATGAACCTGTTACCGCATAGTCGTACGAAAGTGCGCCCTGCAACACTTTTTGCGCAAGCAGCACGCCCAGCCCTCCCACTGGACCCAGCACAACGCCGGCGCCGATGGCAACACCCTCGCCGAGCGACGGCACGACCGTCATTTTCAAATTGGTTTGTTCTGAAGGCAGCGAAACGTCGCCGGACATCTTCACGTTTGCCGCTGTACCGACGATTTCAAAATTATCCGTAAACATGATGCCGTTGTTGATCTTGATGTTGCCATCGATACGCTCGAATGCGAAGCCCTCCGAAAACACATCACGAAAATCGAATGTGAAGCGGCGCGGGATCGACTGCAAGCTAATCAGCGCTAATAATTTTCCTGCGCCAACCGGAATCTGCGCGAACTGACCGTTGCGCGCCTCAATCTTGAACTCGCCCGACAACGTCGCGGTTTGAAATTGATAGACATGGCCTGGCCACGATAGCTTGCCGTCGAGCTTGCCGGTGCCACGCTTTAATTGGTCGCCAAATCCGAATTGCGAAAACAGCGCATTTAAATTCGACGATTCCACTTTCATGTTCATCGTTGTAAGCGATTTTCCGGGTGGGCTCTTCGGGTCCCCGTAACGTTGCCAGAGTCCATCCATTTCAAGTTTTGCGTGGCCAATCGAAATGACCAACTGATCGATACGCCAGTTATCACCCAACGGGGTGGCGCGCAATTCAAGCTTGCCAAGTTGGCGATCTTTCAGTGTGAATTTTTCGGCGACGATATCGAGCGCCGGGAAATCGGCTTCACGCACCTTGTCATTAATCGTTGCCGCTACCCCGCTCCCATTCACTTGGGGAACTTCATCGGCCAGCACCAATTTTTGCAGCCTGGCACGCACCGCACCACGGTCGCTGAACGCGGCCGCACGCCACGAAATATCGCCGACCACATCATCGCTATCGACAGTCAGGCGCCAATCTTCACCGCCGTGGCGGCCTTTGAGAGTCATCGCGTCGAATGGTCGACCGTAGGCAACGAGGCCGCCTAATTTGAAGTCGAACCCCGCAATATCGAGGCCATTGCCGCCACCCGATGTTGCAGTCTGAGGCGTTCCCGCTGCTGGTGGCGGATAAAACGTGTCGAGCGCCAGCCTCCAAGCGTCGAAGTCGAGCAACGGCATCGCGCCAGAAAACCACAATCCCTCAGGCAGCGGTGCATCACCCACCGGAACACCAACGCTCGCAACGCCACCGCGAAAGCCAAGCACGCCGCCATTGGCATTGAATCGTCTCTGGAAGCGCGCATCAATGCGCGATGTCGGCACATCGGCAGTGTTTGGTGCGGCACCTGCTGAGCCCGCCAAAGCCGCTACGACTGCCGCATTTCCTGCCAACGTAAGATTAATTCTTTCGCTCGGCTGCCCGGTATTGGCAAATATCAACCGCATCTTGCGTGCCTCGTCGCCCCGCTTCGTCAAAGGTGCAGGCAGGGTTGAAGTGACACCAAGCAGATTGGTGTCGATCACGATCTCGGCACCGCCTTCCCGCGCAGTGATGCGACCGTTGAGATCTGTCGTGCCTGATACTTGCTGCGGCAAAGGGAACGGCAACACGTCGCCCAGTTGTGCGACATTGGCACGTGCGGTGAATTCAGTCACCACGCCACCACCGGCAGCGTTCGATATGGCAACCGTTAGTGGGTTGCCATATGCACTACCGACGATGCCGGTGCTTTTCACACCACTTTCGCTGAACGCCACAACACCATCAAGACCCGTAATCAGCGGCCCGATCACTGGCTTGGCCTGCCCCCGCCGCAAGGTGTATTTGCCATTAATTTTTGTGACGGGCTTTGGCGCACCACCGACAGCAGATGCGCCCGACGTGCCTGATGTGCCAATCGGTATATTCATCGCCAACTCAAGCAGGCCAGGTCCTTCAATGGCAACGACTTTTGTGAACGCGCCCACACCATCGATCATCGGACTCTCGCGCAGATAACGTGCAACATCTTCGCCACGCGCGTCGGCCTGGCCTTTGATCGAAAGCATGTATGGATGTGCCGCGAAGTCATCGACCGCAATGGTTGTTGCCTTCACCTTTGCATTGAAAAACTGCCCCTTCTCAATCTTTGAGGTGAAGCCGGTGTTTACAAACACCAGTTCGCCGCTGATATTTTCAGCGACGGGCCAGCCCTCAGCATAACGAAAGTCGATATCTTTCACGTTCGCTGCCAAGCGAAAATTGCCGCCTTTTCCATTGTGATATGGGAACTCGAAAATTTCCCCTTTCAGTGAAAAATCCGCCGACACGATCTCACCGTCGCGGACCGCCCATTCAAGGTATTCACGCGTTTGCGACGCAGCGTTGGGCAAATAGTTGGCCACTGCGACCGCTCTTGCACGGCTGAGCTTGCCCTTGATGTCAAGCGAGCCGGGGCCTTTCTCATCTTTTGCTCGCGCGCCGTCAGCGCGATGGCGTGAATAACTTCCGCTGAATTCACCCGCCAGATCAGGATTTGCAAATGCGACACGACCGAGATCAACGGTGACGCTCTCAGCGGTGATTTTCCAGCCGCCTTCGCTATCGAAAGAATCAAATTTCAACGGTGCGCGCATCAGCGCCGGCACGTCCAGTTGCAGATTTCTAGACGCAACAGCGAATTTGCCGCCCTTCTCGTCCCCCTCCACAGTTCCGGTAAAACCGGAAACTCCGGGTGTGGTGCCGTCGGCATTGGTGGCGAACTCGGTCATCGCCCCTTTGACACGGTAGGTTGCGATTTTGTCCAGATAGCCAGTCCAGCCGAAACTCGATTTCGTGACTACGCCTCGTGGACTAAAACGCGCGGCGACCGCGCGGATGTCTTTGCCCACCGGAAAATATTCAAGCAGCGCTGCGATCACCTTGAGATCAATACCGCTACCGGTGATTTCACCCTTCGCGGTTGCCGCCTCAGCTTGATGTTGCAACGTCAACGAAAAATCGGCTGGCGGCAGCGTCACGCCTTCACGGGTGCGAAATTCGAGTGCTTTGCTACCAACCGTGAAACCACCCTCCTGCGCCTTGTACTCGATGCGTCCGGCAAGCCGCGCAATATTGAGCGCTGCCACGTCCGGCGATAATTTAGCTTTGGTGTTGACCAGACTCACATCTGCCGTGATGGCACGAATGGGTTCGAACGCGGCCATTGGACTAGTGACCGAGGTCGCACCCGTAGCAGCGACAGGAAGTGGCAAGGTGTTGTCGATGTCAATCCACGCACGAACATTGCCAAGGCCCGCCTGTAACGCATCTGAAACCGGCAAATGCGCGCGCAGTTCGGCAAAATTGACATCCGTCGCAGCGACGTAAACGCTGCCCGCTGCTGTCCAGCGGCCATCATTTTTTTGGGTGCGTAGATTGCCGCGCATCTCGATCTGGTGGGCGAGCGCAGCCGGTGGCGTGGCGGTAAATCCGAACACATGGCCACTCAACCCCTTCTCGATTTTCACGCCGAGATCGGTGAATTGCAGCGTTTTTCCCGGCACCAGCTCATCAGCCCAAACAAGCGTTGCACGCTGAATTTCGGCACCCGATTGTTCCAGCAACCATTCAACCATGCGTCCACTGTCCTGCTCTTCTCTGGGCGCATTGAGTGCGCGGCCGGCGAAATAGAGCAGGCCGTCCTTGCGTCGTGATAACGCTAACTCGGGGCCGATAAGGCGCACGTCAACAAAACGGATCTGCCCGATCAGCAGTGACCACCACGAAAGCGACGCCGTCAGGCGGGGAAGTTTTAACGCTTCGGCACCGGCAACGCGGTCAGCCGCAGTGCTGTCGGCGATCTCGCGGAACACCACATTTTCAAGCTCAACGTAAGGTCGAAACCCGGACCAGCCGCCGCGAATGGCCGCTGCTGAGACATCCATGCCGCTGGCAGCCGCGACACGACTGATAATGTCGCCTTGATAGCCTTCCACATTTGGCAACACGACGTACTTCAGCGCGAGCACGACAGTGGCCAGCAGCACCGAAGCGACAATGGTTACCCAGAACAATGTTCGTGAACCAACGCGTCCGAGATGAAATAGTGTTTTTTTAATTTTGTGTTCCAGTTGACAGGCAACTTATTGGCACCGTGTTATTTTAACGGTGACTACCCCCAAAATGACAACACAGCCAAGAACGGCACCACATTTTGTTTGAAACCCCCACATTTGACGACCAGCTGGCACGTGCGACTCGCGCATCGCGCTTCGTCGAGCGCACGCTGCACGCCCATCCGGCACTTGTAGCCTGGCTACAGCAGCACGCCGCAAAGCCAGTTTCCGCAGAGACAATGCGAACGATGCTCTTGACGGACAGCGCCGATGAAGCCAAGTTCCACGCTAGCCTCCGCAATCTGCGTCGCCACATCATGCTGCACAACATTTTCAGAGACATCAACGGGCTGGCCGCGCTCGATGAAGTCCTCAGCACGATCTCAACGCTTGCTGATGTGACGGTTGACGCAGCACAGCAATTTCACACACGCGCAATGGCTTCCCGGTTCGGTGTCGCCGCCGAGCTGGCAGGTACCGACATGGCGGGGTTGCTAATCGTTGGCATGGGCAAGCTGGGCGGCATGGAATTGAATGTATCCTCCGATATCGACCTCATTTTTATACACGCTGATGACGGTGAGGCAACAGCCAATCGGTCGTGGCACGAATTTCACGCCGAGCTTGGCAAGCGCATCATTCGCGCGCTCGATCACGTCGATGAAAACGGATTTGTGTTCAGGGTCGATATGCGGTTGCGGCCATTCGGTGCCAGCGGCCCGCTGGTTAGCAGCCTAGCCACGCTGGAAAATTATTTCGTCGCGCAGGCACGACCGTGGGAGCGCTACGCCTGGCTGAAGGCGCGCGCAATCACCGGCGCACCCGCCACCGTTGCCGCACTCGATGGCTTGATAAAACCATTCGTCTACCGGCGTTATCACGACTACGCTGCCATCGAGGAAATGCGCGACCTGCACGCGCAGATTCGCGCCGATGCCACCAAACGCAATCGACTCGACGATATCAAAGTTGGCGTGGGCGGCATTCGTGAAATCGAATTCATAGCGCAGCTTTTTCAATTGATCCGTGGTGGCCGCGAACCGGCACTGCAAACACGATCAACACGTGCTGCGCTCTCGCAATTGGTGGCGTTGGGCATCGTCACGCCCGCGCGGGTGGAAGCGCTGCAAGCGGCATATGCATTCCTGCGCAACCTTGAGCATCGCCTGCAATATCTGGATGACCAGCAAACCCAATTACTGCCATCCAACGATGAAGACCGTCAACGAATCGCCCAAGCCATGAATCTTGCCGACTGGTCCGCCCTTCTGTATGTGCTGAATCGGCATCGCCAGCAAGTGACGACCGAATTTGAAGCGCTGTTCGCCGGCGGTGCCGAGAAGGACATGAATACCGACCCGATCGGAAAAGCGGAAGGCGTGGCTGAGCTGTGCCGCCGCATCGCTGAAACGGCTGGCGCATCTGCAGAGGCGGTTGGGGAAATCGAACGGCGTGCGAACACCTGGCTCAATTCACCGCGCACGGCGACGCTCTCGAGCAAATCCTGCGCACGTATCAAAGCGCTGATCCCGCAGGCGCTGCATGCGGCCCTGCACTACGACACCACCCAGAGAACATTTTTCCGCTTGTTCGATTTGATCGAGGCCATCGACAAACGCGAAACCTACCTCGCCTTGCTGACCGAATATCCGCACGTGCTTGAACGCGTTGCACGCCTTGCGGCAAAAAGTGTCTGGGCGGCGGATTTCCTGCGAAAGCACCCGATTCTGCTCGATGAATTAATCGCCGCGCATGCCGCACCAGCGGGTGGCAGCGGTATCGATTGGCCGACTGAGCAGGCGCAATTGCAGGCGGCGTGCGATCACGCGGGTGCCGATGCAGAACGACAATACGAAATTTTGCGCCACACCAAACAGGTAATCACGCTGAAGCTCAATGTGGCTGACATCGAAGGTCGCTTAGGCGTGATGGCACTCTCGGACGAGCTTTCACGATTGGCCGACATGTTGCTAGACACCGCATTGGTGCTGGCTTGGCGGGCAGTTTCTGCTGACAAAGCAACACTGTCGGGATGGGCGCCGCCGAAAGGATTTGCGGTGATCGGCTACGGCAAGCTGGGTAGCAAAGAGCTGGGCTATGCGTCAGACCTTGATCTGGTATTTTTGTTAGACCCGACTATTGCCACCGAGACCGAACGCTTTCCCAAGCTCGCGCAAAGGCTCAATGGCTGGCTCAACACAATGACCGCCGGTGGCGTGCTGTATGAAACCGATTTACGTTTGCGCCCGGACGGAGTATCGGGACTATTGGTTTCTCCGGTGGATGCTTTCCACGATTACCAATTGCATCGTGCCTGGACGTGGGAGCATCAGGCTCTCACGCGTGCGCGCTTTTGCGCCGGCGACGCTGCGTTAACGGCACCTTTCGACGCGATTCGCCGCGAGGTGCTCGCGACTGCGCGCGACAAAATCTTACTTCGCGATGAGATTATTGAGATGCGCGAAAAAATGCGCGCGGAGAAAAAAGATCGCGCTGACCAGCTTGATTTAAAGCACACACGCGGCGGTATCGTCGATGTCGAATTTATCGTCCAGTACATCATCCTCGCCTACTCGCACGAGCACCCCGAATTCCTCGGCAACCTGGGTAACTTTGCCTTGCTTACCCGCGCAGCCGCGCTGGGTATTCTCGATGAAGACACCGCCGCCAAGGTCGGCAAGGCGTATCTCGCGTATCGCGAACGCCAGCATCTGGCGCGCAATAACAACGAACTCAAGACCTGGATTTCGCCGGAGGAGTTAGCGAGTGAACGACGCGCCGTGTTGCAGGCATGGATGAGTTTGCTGGGGTAATTTGGCGACGACAGTACGATTAGAAATCGGTGTTGGTGCGGTACCGAGTCAGTCAGGCAATTCCGGCACTTTCGCGGAGCCTCACAGGTGTGACTCTTTATAGTCGAGTTCTTCTTCAAACTGGTGCAGCACAGCGTCGCTGATCTGGTTTTCACGCCAGAGGCGAATCAACTCCTCGCGCTCAGCATTGATCGCCGTATGCCTGAGCCGTCGTGCGAGCGTAGCATGATCTTCCGAGACAGATGCGTCCGCATCGCCGGCGGCGTTTTTTTCGGCGAATTCGGCACTGATTCGTCCCGCCAAATCAGGCGAAATATCCTCCCGCCACGCCATGGCGTTGATGGCGGCCATCGCCCCTTTGCTCATTGCGTTTCGTGCGTTCCCTTGCTCTTCCTGCAGGCTTCTGTCGAGACCGACGCGCATCCGGCGTACCAATGATGGCAACGTCAATCCTTGCACGACCAGTGTCACCGCGATGATTACAAAAGTGAAAATGATAATGATGTCCCGGTACGGGAATGGTGTGCCGTCAGCGAGCGTAATTGGCAGTGCGAGGGCAGCCACCAAAGACACAATGCCGCGCATACCGCACCAGCTCATGATGAAAAATTCCGCCCCGGGCGGTACCGCGTCATTTTTTCGAAATAGCGCGATCAGTTTGCGTGGCAGATATAGCGCCGCATAGACCCAGGCAAATCTGACGCTGATGACAACCACGCTCAGCACGGCTGCATCGACAATGAGTTTGGTCACCGAAAAACCTTCGAGACGCGCAACGCTCCCCGAAAGATGAATTCCCATCAAGACGAAAACCAGTGTGTTCAGCAGGAATACAATCACGTTCCACATCGAGCGCGAAAGTATACGCATCGCGGCCGAAACAATGACGGGCGCGCTCCGCCCGTAAACCAACCCCGCTGCCACCACCGCAAGCACGCCAGAAACGTGAAGGGACTCGGCGCCCACATAAGCGACATATGGCACTAACAGCGACGCAAGAACTTCGATAAAGACGTCACCGAGATGACGATGAATCGTGATGAAAACGAGCCCGATTATGATGCCAAGTGCAATCCCGCCAATCGCCACGCCGACGAATTGCACACTGGCATCAAACAGGGAAAAAGTGCCGGTCAGGACGGCGGCGACGGCAAATTTGTAGAGCACCAACCCTGACGCATCATTGACCAGACTTTCACCTTCGAGCACCGTCACGACATGGCGTGGAATTTTCAGCCGCGACAAAATTGCGCTTGCGGCCACCGCGTCCGGGGGTGAAACGATGGCGCCAAAAACAAAGGCTGCCGCCCAGGGAATCTCAGGGATCAGGAGCTTAAGCACGGCACCGACGGCAAGCGTCGTGACGACGACCAGCCCGATGGCGAGCAGGCTGATAGTACGGATGCCTAACGCGAAATCGCGCCAGGATGTGAGCGCAGCAGCCTGATACAAAATAGGTGGCAGAACTAAAACCAGAAGAAGTTCCGGGTCGAACAGCAACTGCGGCACCATCGGAACAAACCCGAGTACGCCGCCGCCAATGACCAGTGCAATGGGATATGGAAAGTTGAACTGCCGCGCGACCCACGACAGTGCGACCGCGCAAAGCGACACGAAAACCGTCAACTGGAGTATTTCTATTGCGATACCGATACCTTTTATGGTTGTTGATTCACGATACAAGTGAAGCAGATGTCTCAACCGGATAAGCCTGGATGGACGAGAAAACGTTAAAGGTTTGTCACTAACGCGAGCCAAGCGTTCCTGCGTGAATAATAAAACTGGGCGCGCAGTCCCGGCCTCTTGTCGCGAATTTCGACGATCGCGCCCACTTTGCGCCCGAAAGCGCCACATAAATGGCTAGGAAGAACACAACGTTCCACGTTCCAGTTACGCGAGAAGTTGTAGATTGATTGTGGGCGCGGCTTCGCAGACATTTTGTGCCTGAAAGCCGCACCAGCGCTAGACTCTACTCATTGATTGTTGCGTTGCGCAACATCTCTGCTGCGTGCTTTCGGGTCGCGTCGGTGATCTTGATGCCGCCAAGCATGCGGGCGATTTCCTCGACGCGGGTCTTGTCGGTGAGGCGTGTGATCGATGTAGTCGCCACGCCATCGGTAGCGGTTTTAGCGACCTGAAACTGATGCTCCGCACACGCAGCCACCTGCGGCAAATGCGTGACTGCCAACACCTGATGTTGTGAACCGAGCGCGCGCAACAGGCGCCCCACGACTTCAGCCACACGCCCACCGATTCCGGCATCGACCTCGTCGAAAATCATCGTTGCCACACTCGCTTTGGCCGAGGCCAGCATCTGAATCGCGAGGCTCACCCGCGACAGTTCGCCACCTGATGCGATTTTTGCCAGCGGGCCTAGCGTTTGCCCTTCATGTGCGGCAACCTGAAACTCGCAGCCCTCCAGCCCTGAGGACGATGGCTCACGTGGCGTAAACTCCACCGCAAATTTTCCACCCGGCATGGCGAGTTCCTGCAATGATTTGGTGACGTTGGCGGCGAATTTTTTCGCAGCCAACTGGCGCGATTTGGTGAGCTTTTTGGCCGCGTCCATAAACGTCGCACTCGCTGCTTGTTCCGCCGCGATCAACTCATCCAACGATTGACCGCCACCCAGCGCACTCATGCGGTCACGCTTTTGCTGGAGGATATCGGGAATGCGTTTGGGCTCGATGCGAAATTTGCGGGCGATTTCCTGCACGTCGGCCATGTCGCGATCAATTTCAGTCAGCCTCGCAGGATCAACATCGAGTGTGCGCAGATAGTGGCGCAAATTTGAAACCGCTTCGCGCAATTCCACACTCGCCGAGTCCACCAGCGCCAAAGATTCCTTGAGTGCAGGATCGGTTTCGGCATCGCGCGAAAGTCGCGACGCGACTTCGTCAACCCGTGACAGGACCGCCCCTTCGTCGTCGTCAAGGCTGTCGATTGCCGATTGCGCGGATTCGATCAATCCGGCGGCGTTGGCGAGCCTGCGTTGCTCGTTTAGCGTTTCTTCCCAGCGCGCGACAGAAAATTTCAGCGCTTCCAATTCGCCAATTTGATAACTCAGCTCTTCAAATTCGCGTGCGATGGCGATTTCATTGGCCTCGCGCGCTGCGCGGGTCGAGCGCAGTTGCGACCACGCCGCGTGTTTGGTTTTGACGTCGATCAGCATTGCTTCGTTGTCGGCGAAACCATCGAGCAAACTTAGTTGCGCATCACGCTTCAATAGCGTCTGATGCTCGTGCTGGCCATGCACATCCATCAATCGTTCGGCCAGATCGCGCATTTGTGTGAGCGTGACGGAAGTGCCGTTGATAAACGCTTTCGAGCGTCCACCAGCATCGAGTACGCGACGAAACAGCAACATGTTTTTATCGTCGTCCGCGAGCTCGTTATCGCGCAGCCAATTGCGCGCGTCCTTAATTTGCGAAAGATCGAACTCAGCGGCGATCTCGGCACGCGCTTTACCGACCCGCACCACATTGGCTTCAGCGCGACCGCCGAGCGCCAACGACAACGCATCGATCATGATCGATTTACCCGCGCCGGTTTCACCTGTGAGCGCGGTGAAGCCCGACTCAAAATCGAGCTCCAGCGTATCGACAATAACAAAATCGCGGATGACCAAAGAGCGCAGCATTCAGGAATTCCGTTCGTTCCAGTGCAGCTTGGAGCGCAGCATCGAAAAATAACTGTACCCGACGGGATGCAGCAACCGTAGGCGATTCTTGTGCGCTTTCACGATAACGACATCGTCGGGCTCGGGATCGAAAAACGCCTGCACATCGAAATTCACGCGCGCATTCACGCCGCGAATCAGCCGGATGCGCACTTCCGATTCGTTGGAAATCGCGATGGGCCGATTGGACAATGTGTGCGGCGAAATCGGCACAAGCGAAATCGCCGGCAACCCCGGTTGCAGAATCGGCCCGCCGCTGGATAAGGCATAAGCCGTGGAGCCGGTGGGCGTGCTGACGATAATGCCATCGGCGCGCAGCGAATAAATAAATTCTCCGTTCACCTCCACCGCGAATTCAATCATCGTGCCCATCGCGCCACGGCTGAACACCACGTCATTGAACGCGACGGTTTTGAAAATGGATTTGTCGCCGCGACGAATTTCGGCGTCGAGCAGAAAACGAAACTCTTCGGTGTATTCACCGTCGAGCAAGGCATTCATCATCGGCTCCAGCGATTCGGCAGGAATATCAGTGAGAAAGCCAAGATGGCCAAGATTGACGCCCACCAACGGCACATGATGCGCGGCGACCGAGCGCGCCAACGACAGCAGCGTGCCATCGCCACCGACGGCAATCGCAAGATCAGCGCCCTTGAGCAATTTGGTCAGCGGCTCGCGCGGCATGACGGCATCGGGTGCGACGCTCGCGAACGCGGCCGTGCGGGCATCGATGCGCACCGAGATGCCGCGTGCCTGCAACAGCTTGATCAATTGATCCACGGGTTCGCCGACACCCATGCCGTCGGGCTTACCGACAATCGCGACAGTTTTGAACGTTGTTTTCATCGTTCCCGATTAAATCACAGGAATGGCTATGACAGGCGTTCGAAAACAATCGTTACTGCGCAACTTGGAGCTTTTCCGCAAATAGGCCGGTAGAGGCTGGCGAGGTGATTTGGGTGGTGGGCTAGGCGCAAACCGCAAGGATAGCAACGCTATCGTGAGGATTTGCAACAACGCCCAGCGCCCAAAGCGACCGCCATGCCGACCCGGACTATTTACGGAGAAGCTCTTACACAACCAGCCCACTTTTGCCTACAATTGCCTCATGCTGTCCGAACGCGCCCAAACCCTGCTGAAATTCCTCGTTGAACGCTACATCGCCGATGGCCAACCGGTCGGCTCGCGCGCGCTTTCGAAGTTTTCAGGAATGGAACTCTCACCCGCCTCGATCCGTAACGTGATGGCCGACCTTGAGGAAATGGGCTATATCGCCAGCCCGCACACCTCTGCCGGGCGCATCCCGACGCCAAAAGGCTATCGGTTGTTCGTCGATACGCTGCTCACCATCCAGCCACTCGAACATCTGGAACGGCAGCATCTCGAAAACAATATTCGCCCCGATGATCCGCGCCATGTGGTGGCGGCGGCCTCGCAATTGCTGTCTGATCTCACCCATTTCGCCGGGATCGTCGTTACACCGCGTCGTCGTGGCATTGGCTTAAAGCACGTGGAGTTCATGCAACTTTCTGAAAAACGCGTGTTGCTGATCCTCGTTGCCACCGACGGCGACGTGCAAAATCGTGTGCTGGTCACCGAGAAACCTTATTCGCCAGCGCAGTTAACCGAGGCGGCAAATTACATCAACCAGCATTACGCCGGCTACGAATTCGATCAGATACGTGAAAAAGTGAAGACCGAGCTATCGCAGTTGCACCGCGATATTTCCACGCTAATGTCGGCCATGGTCGAAGCGCGCGGCCAGGGTTCGGATTCATCCGGTGTAGTGCTCTCGGGTGAGCGAAACCTTCTGGACGTGAACGATATTTCCATGAACATGGCCAGCATCAGAAAACTGTTCAACGTGTTCGATCACAAAACGCAATTGATGGATTTGCTCGATGTGAGCAATCGCGCCGAAGGCGTGAAAATTTTTATCGGCGGCGAATCTACACTGGTGGCACTGGATGAATTTTCCGTGGTCACCGCACCCTACGAAGTCGATGGCCAGATCGTCGGAACGGTTGGCGTTATCGGCCCGACTCGCATGGCCTATGAACGGGTGATCCCGATTGTCGATGTAACGGCGAAATTGCTCTCTTCCGCGCTTTCGCAAAACTAAGCGAGAACTTCTAAAAACCCCGTTCGTGCTGAGGTATCGAAGCACCTGCAGGCCGAGTCATTGATACAACGTTGCCCGTTCAACCCTTCGATACCTCAGGGCGAACGGGAATAAGGTTTCGAGAAGTCCCAATCAACAAACTCAAGCGCAGGCGCGGCTTCTGGACGCTTTTTGCTCCAAACGCCTCGCCAATGCTTGACTTTCACAATTTATCTCATGGCCTACAGACAAGAACCTCCATTCACGCACGGCACGCCACTGTCCACCGGTGTTCTGCTTGTCAATCTCGGCACGCCCGATGAACCGACGGCTGGCGCAGTACGGCGCTACCTGAAACAGTTTCTCTCCGACACGCGCGTCGTTGAAATCCCCAAACCGATCTGGTGGTTGATTCTCAATTTGATCATCCTCAACGTGCGCCCCGCGAAATCGGCAAAAAAATACGCCAGCATTTGGATGAAAGAAGGCTCGCCGTTGCGCATCTACACCTCACGGCAAACGCAGATGTTGCGCGGCTTCCTGGGTGAAAAAATCAAAAGCCCGTTGAAAATCGAATATGCGATGCGCTACGGCAATCCCTCGATTGAAGAGGGAATCGATAAATTAAAAGCCGCCAATTGCGACAACATCCTCGTACTGCCGCTCTACCCACAATACGCCGCCAGTACGACAGCCTCCACGATGAACGAACTCGGTCGCGTACTTGCTGAAATGCGCAACGTGCCCGGCATTCGTTTCGTGCGCAGCTTTCACGATCACCCCGCCTACATCAAAGCCATTGCCAAAAATGTGCTGGCCGAGTGGATGAAAATCGGCCGCCCGAATTTCGCCACCGACAAACTATTGATGACGTTCCACGGCCTGCCAAAATTTCACCTCGATAAAGGCGATCCGTATCACTGCCACTGCCACAAAAGTGCTCGCTTGATTGCTGAGGAATTAGGCGTCAAAAAAGACAATTACGTGGTGACGTTCCAATCGCGCTTTGGCAGAGCGGAATGGCTGCAACCGTATACCGATAAGACGCTTGAAACGCTGGGTGCGGCTGGCACACAACGTATCGATGTGATCTGCCCGGGGTTTGCGGCCGATTGTCTGGAGACGCTGGAAGAGATTGCGATGGAGGCGAAGGAAACGTTTTTGCATGCGGGCGGGAAGGCGTTCAATTACATTCCGGTGGCTAACGATACCGAGGCGTATGTGGGAGCGTTGACGGAGATTGTGCAGGGGGAGTTGGTGGGATGGGTGGGGGAAGGGTCGACGTTGAGGGATGAGGCTTCGGCGGGGAGGGCTCGGGCGATGGGGGCTGGGCAGTAGTTGTTGTCGCAGCTCACTTCGTAGCAGGTAAGCCGGGGGTTGCCCGGCGGCAAGGTACTTTCTTTTGCTTCGCCAAAAGAAAGTACCCAAAGAAAAGGCGACCCCAGGTTCGTCGGCCCTAACGGGCTGCCCTGCGCTGCTCACAAACGCGGGCCGCTGCGGAACTCGGGCTCGTAGAAGTAACGCGCTTTCGTTTTCGTTTGTGCTCGCCCTCAGACAGTCCTCGCGGACATCTCCCGCGTTTGCTCCGCTGCTCGGCGACTCGCATGGGGCCCCGACCGTATGCGATAACCGCGACTCAACGAAAATGTTCTCCCGGCAAAGGCTGGGACCCAAGCAAAACAACGTCAACTTAGACCCTGGCCTCCGCCGGGGCGACAGTCGTAAATAATCGACCGGGTCCCGATGAGAGTCGCCGAGTAACGCAGAAACGACAGGAGTATTCCGCGAGGACTGTCTGAGGGCGAGCACAATCACGACCTTTTGCACATTGCCTATTCGAGCCCGAGTTCCGCAGCGGCCTGTCGTTTCGAGTAACGCAGGGTACCCGGCGCTTTTGCCGGGCGACGAACCTCGGGTCGCCTTTCTTTGGTTACTTTCTTTGGCGAAGCAAAGAAAGTAACTTGCCGCCGGCAACCCCGGCACATTTCAACAATCACCGATCCCGGATTACGCTGCGCTAATCCGGGCTACTTTTTTTGCGCTGGGCCGATCCAATATCAGGCTTTCCTACCGAGCGAAATGTCGTCCAGACCAAAATGCACCCCACGATTACATAAACCAAGGTTGGCCAGACTGCCCGATCCATGGCCAGCATTCCAACAAAAAGACTTACAGGCGTCCATATTGCGGTAGCAACAAATAGAAATACGGATCTTAACCAACGTCCGCTAAACAGTTCATAGAGACAACAACCTCCAACATACAAGAGTATGGCCCAAGCAAATGCACCGAATAGAGCGTCAATCGTCATCCATACCGCCATCGTTCCCCATTCGCCACCGGTTACTTCTTCACCCCAAAACAATGCTCCAGCGAAGGAAACACCCCTCCCCTAACCTCCCCCGCATACTCCGCCGCAGCCTCCGAAACAATCGCCCCAATATCCCGATACCGTTTCGCAAACTTTGGCGTGAAATCCGGAAACAAC
>JANOQY010000193.1:0-4251 GCA_031414995.1 Betaproteobacteria bacterium | reverse complement strand
TTGGTGGGCGCAACGATCTTGTGTCCGCTGTTGTGGAGGAAGCGCTGAAAGTCCTCGCGGCAAAGGGGGCAATACTCATTGATCCTGTCGAGCTGCCCAATACCGGCAAATATGGCCAAACTGAATACGAAGTTTTGCTTTACGAATTGAAGGCCGACATGGCGGCGTATCTTGCCGAATTTGCGCCGGGGTCAAACATCAAGACGCTTAAGGACATTATCGACTTCAACGAGAAAAATCACGCGAAAGAGATGCCATTTTTTGGACAAGAACATTTTCTGCGCGCAGAGTTGAAGGGTAGCCTCGACAGCAAAGAGTATCTGGATGCGCTTGCCAACAATCTCCTTTACTCACGCGCCGAAGGCATCGACAAAGTGCTGAAGGATCATAAGCTTGATGCACTGGTGGCGCCAACCGGCGGACCCGCGTGGTTGACCGATTTCATCAAGGGCGATGCCAGCGGCGGCGGCTTTAGTTCAGCCGCGGCCGTCGCCGGTTATCCGCATGTGACAGTACCAGCGGGGCATGTGTCGGGCTTGCCGTGCGGCATGTCGTTTGTCGGCACCGCGTGGAGCGAGCCAGCCTTGATTCGCATGGCGTACGCATTCGAGCAGGCGACACTGCACCGCCGTGCACCGACTTTCGCCCGTTCGGTGAATCCGCATCAATGGTAGGCGCTCGCATTTCGTTACAATTAGACATTATTCAGTGACAAATCAATTCGTTCCAAGGCTGTCAAATCCTGCACAATCAGATGCATATCGTCACATTTTCTGATTTCTTTCGATTCCCTATTTTCCTGAAAACATGCCTGCCTGCCGCCGGCCATTCGCGCAGTCTTTGACTAGAAAAACTAGAACCCATGGAACAACGCAATAGCGCACTCGTGAAATCATCGCAACGAAATGGACTGCTCAAAGGGTTTGCGGCAGTGCTGATTTTAGGTGCCGTTGGTGGCGGTATCTGGTGGTACCTGAAACCCGCTGCGGATGCCGCTAAACCTGCCGATGCCGCAAAAGCCGCCCCCACTGGAACGGCGGGCGCGCCCGCCAAAGCCGCTGGCGGTGGCCGCTTCGGCGGTTTTGACCCCAATCGAGTTCAACCGGTCCTGGCGACTCCCGCCAAAATGGCTGATCTCAATGTCGTGCAAAACGGTCTCGGCACCGTCGCAGCACTACGTGTGGCGACGGTAAAAGCGCGGGTCGATGGCCTGTTGCAAAACGTGCTGTTCCAAGAAGGCCAAGTGGTAAAAGCGGGTGACGTGCTGGCCGAAATTGATCCCAAGCCGTTGCAGGTACAGCTTGCGCAAGTCGAAGGGCAATTGGCGCGTGATCAGGCGCAGCTGAACAACGCGAAACTTGATCTTGAGCGCTATCGCGTTTTGCTGGCGCAGGATTCAGTGGCCAAGCAACAACTCGACAGTCAGGAGTCACTGGTGCGCCAGTTTGAGGGCACAGTGAAAATTGATCAGGCGCAGGTTGATAACGCCAAGCTGCAACTTTCCTACACGCGGGTCAGCGCACCGATTGCCGGTCGCCTCGGTTTGCGGCAAGTGGATGCGGGCAATATTGTTCGCTCCTCCGATACGCTCGGCCTTGTTGTCATCACGCAAATTGATCCCATCACGGTGATATTTACGATTCCGCAGGACAATTTGCAGCGTGTGCTGCAACGCTTGAAAGCGGGCGAAAAACTTGGCGTGGATGCATGGGACCGCGAACAGAAAAACAAGCTCGCCGCCGGATCGCTCATAACAGTAGATAACCAGATCGATACTGCGACTGCCACCATCAAGTTGAAGGCGCAATTTCCAAACTCGCAGGGCCTTCTCTTTCCGAATCAGTTTGTGAACGTGCGAATGGTCGTCGAAACGAAAAAAGATGCCACCGTTATTCCCATGGCAGCCATTCAGCGCGGCGCGCAAGGCACCATTGTTTACGTCGTGAAGGAAGACAAAACAGTGTCGTTACGACCGGTAAAAATGGGTGCGGTTGAAAATGACAATGTCGCGATTGAATCCGGAATCAAACCGGGCGAACTGGTGGTGACGGACGGCATAGATCGTTTGCGCGAAGGTGCCAAAGTCGAAGTAACGACGCCGTTTGTGCCGCGCGCGCGCGGTGGCGATCCTTCCAAGCGCGGCAACCGACAAGGCAAAGGCGACGCAGCGCAAAGTGCGCCGACACCTGCAGTCCCGGGAGCATCAGTCGCCCCCACTGCACCCGCCGCCGGCAAGCCCGCTACTGAAAAAGCCGCCGCCCCCACTGCTTCCTCTGGTCCCGCCAAAGGTGCACCCGCAGAAGTCGCAAAACCCGCGTCTCCACAGGCCGAACCGCCCAAGGGTGGCGGCTGGCGCGACATGAGCGACGAACAGAAAGCCGCGCTGCGGAAAAAAATGGAGGGCATGACCGACGAGCAAAAGGCAGAATTCCGCAAGAAGATGCGGGAGCGCGCCCAGCAAGGCGGGCAAAACTAGGGTTACGCAATGAATCCGTCACGTCTCTTTATCCTGCGGCCAGTCGCGACCTCGCTTCTGATGGTCGCGATACTGCTGGCTGGTTATCTCGGCTATAAACAGCTACCGCTCTCGGCGTTACCGGAAGTCGATTACCCGACCATTCAAGTCATCGCGCTATATCCCGGGGCCAGCCCCGATGTGGTGGCTTCCGGCATTACCGCGCCACTGGAGCGCCAGTTCGGACAGATGCCGGGTTTGAAGCAGATGTCTTCAACCAGCTCCGGCGGGGCTTCGGTGATTACCTTGCAGTTCGAGCTCTCGCTGACGCTCGACGTCGCCGAGCAGCAGGTACAGGCCGCGATCAACGCAGGCAGCAATCTGCTGCCAGCCGATCTGCCCGCACCACCCACGTATAGCAAGGTAAATCCCGCCGACGCACCGATACTCACCATCGGCATCACATCGAAAACCATGCCGATGCCGCGGGTGCAGAATCTGGTCGATACCCGCATCGCACAGAAAATATCGCAGTTGCCGGGTGTCGGGCTGGTGACACTTTCGGGTGGGCAGCGGCCCGCCGTGCGTGTGCAGGTGAACCCAAAAGCACTGGCCGCGACCGGCATTGGGCTGGAAGATGTTCGTGCCGCCATCGGTGCGGCAAACGTCAATCAGGCCAAGGGCAGCTTCGATGGGCCTCTGCGTGCCTATACGATTGACGCCAACGATCAGTTGAAGTCAGCCGCTGAATACCGCGCCATCGTCATCGCCTATAAATCCGGCGCGCCCATTTACCTCACCGACGTCGCAGATGTCGTTGAAGACGCCGAGAACTTGAAACTTGCCGCATGGATGAACGACACGCCCGCGATTGTGCTCAACATCCAGCGCCAGCCGGGTGCCAACGTGATCGAAGTAGTTGATCGCGTCAAACAGTTGCTGCCTAATCTTGCCGCCACCCTGCCGGCCTCCGTCGAGTTGATGGTGTTGACCGACCGCACCGTGACGATTCGTGCCTCGGTGAACGACGTGAAGTTCGAGTTGATGCTGGCTGTCGCGCTGGTGGTAATGGTGATTTTCGTGTTTTTGCGTAATTTCGCGGCAACAATTATTCCCAGCGTGGCCGTTCCGCTGTCATTAGTCGGCACGTTCGGTGTGATGTATCTGGCGGATTACTCGCTCAATAACCTGTCGTTGATGGCGTTGACCATCGCCACCGGCTTTGTGGTCGATGACGCCATTGTCATGATAGAAAATATTTCGCGCTACATTGAAGAGGGTGATTCCCCCATGGAAGCCGCGCTCAAGGGTTCCGAGCAGATCGGCTTCACTATTATTTCTTTGACCTTCTCTTTGATCGCGGTGCTCATCCCGTTGCTCTTTATGGGCGACGTGGTTGGTCGATTGTTTCGCGAGTTCGCAATTACGCTGGCCGTCGCGATCCTGATTTCGGCCGTCGTCTCGCTGACGCTTACGCCGATGATGTGCGCACGGCTGTTGAAACATACGCCAGCAGAAAAGCAGACTCGCTTTTACAAAGTCACCGGCCGCTGGTTTGATAACATCATCGCGCGCTACGGCGTGATGCTCAATTGGGTGCTGGATCGTCAGGCACTCACCTTGATCGTCGCCATCGGTACCCTGGCGCTGACGGTGCTGTTATACATTTTTGTGCCCAAAGGATTTTTCCCGTTGCAAGACACCGGCGTCATTCAGGGTATTTCGGAGGCCCCACAGTCGGTCTCGTTTCTGAGTATGTCGCAACGGCAGCAAGCGGTGGCGCAGGCGGTGCTGGA
>JANOQY010000192.1:0-10854 GCA_031414995.1 Betaproteobacteria bacterium | reverse complement strand
CTCAGGAAATCGGCTTCAAATCGCCCAGCTTCAACCAGCCGACGATAACGCGATAGAGATACCAGACGAACACGGCCGCTGGAAATATCCACGCGAATATGATGCCGATGCCCAGCGTGACGACCGTGAGAATCCAAAACGCGTCCCAGGCAACAATCCACCACAGCAACCCCCACCAGAAGGTGCGCGAGAGCCACGAGAAATGCGTTTCGAGCCACGTGCCACGCACATCGTCGCGCTTGATCATGCCAACGACCATTGCCACTAGTGCGAGCAGCAACATCGTAAACGGTGCCAGCGCGTGCAAGCCGTATAGCACGTGGGTAATAGTGACGGAACTTTGCGGGTCCTTCCCCGTATCGGGTGTTACATCGATTGTCTCGGCCATACTCAGTTCTCCTTAATCATCGTCAACGCCCACCAACTCCGGAAACAACACTTCGGTATAGCCCAACTTTGTCATATCGGTCATGCGCATCGGATATAAAACGCCGTCCAGATGATCAACTTCGTGCTGCACCACTCTGGCATGAAACCCGCTCACGGTGCGATCAATTGCATTGCCGAACTGATCAAAACCAGTGTAGCGCAATGTCGGCGCGCGCGGCACCAATCCACGCATTCCCGGCACCGACAGGCAACCTTCCCAATCTTCGACCTTCGCGTCAGATGATGGGGTCAGTTGCGGGTTTATCAATACGGTGAAAGGGATCGGCTCGCGGTTCGGATAGCGTACGTTGTTGATTACTTCAAAAATCACCACGCGGACGTTCTCTCCAATCTGCGGCGCCGCAAGCCCCGCCCCTTTTGCGGCAATCATACTGTCCTTCATGTCGGCTAGCAGCGCGTGCAACTCTGGCGAATCAAATTTGCCTGAAGGCCAGGGATCGGATTTTTTGAACAGGCTGGGCGTGCCCATTTTTACAATCGAGCGCACCGCCACTTAGCTGTAGCCCCGTCTTTCGATCGGCATCGCATCGTGAAGCTCGACTGCTTTTGACAAAATCGCGCGAACTTTTTTCATGCCCTCTTCCAGAACCGCATCCGCATCTTTGAGCTTGATGCCCGCCTTTGAGGTGCCACGCCCTGCGGCGTGATTCATTGAAAGCGCCAACGTGGCATAGGATAAATTTTGTTCACGCGCAAGACTCGCCTCGGGCATGGTTGTCATGCCAACCATGGTGCAGCCGTCGCGTTCCAGACGATTGATTTCCGCGACTGTTTCCAGACGCGGCCCTTGCATGACGCCAATCACGCCCGATTCCAACACGTTGATCGACACCGCTTTTGCCGCCGCCAAATACAACATCCGCGCGAGCGTACAGTACGGAAACGTAAAATCGATATGAGTGACTTCCGCTTCGACTTCAAAAAAAGTGTGCTTGCGCCCGTTGGTGTAATCGATCAGTTGATCCGGCACACCGATGACGCCCGGCCCCATTTCAGGCGCGATACCACCGACCGAATTTACCGCCAGCACGCGCGTTACGCCCAGAGATTGCAGCGCCCAGATATTGGCGCGGTAATTGACCTCATGCGGCGCAATGGTGTGGCCGTAACCGTGACGCGCCAGAAAAATTACCTCGGCCTTGCCGATTTTTCCGAAGGTGAGATGACCGGATGGCTCACCATACGGCGTGCGCACTACTTCGCGGCGCGTAATTTCAAGATTGGTAAGATTGGAAAGACCGGTACCACCAATAATCGCCAGCATCGATTACTTCCCTATTACGGCGTAAATGGCCGGCAGATTCCGCCATGCGCCCGACACATCCATGCCGTAACCGAAAACGAAACGGTTCGGCACGCTAATGCCAACGTACTCAGCTTTTAGCGGCTTTTTATTATTGATCTCTTCGCCATAATCTTTTACGCAAAACACCGCACACGCCACCGATTTCGCGCCATTGCGCTTGACCAGATCCACGATTGCGGCCAGCGTGATGCCCTCATCGAGAATGTCATCGAGAATGATCACATTGCGCCCAACGATATTGTCGCGCGGTGCAACACGCCAATTCAATTGCGCGCCGACAGTCTTTTCGCCATAACGCGATACCTGCACAATATCGAAGTCGAGCGGGAAATCGAGCTGCGGCAGCAATTGCCCTGAGAACACGACCGCACCGCCCATCACGGAGAGAATCAGCGGATGCTGGTCGGCGAAATCGCGATTGATCTCCCGTGCAACCCGTGAGGTTGCGGCGTTGACCTGCTCCACAGTAAACAGCACTTCGGAGTCGGCGAGTAATTTTTTGGCGTCTTGTGGATTCATACAAGAATTTTATCCTATCTATGGATACGGTAATTCAACATGTCGTGGCTGGAAAGTCACGTAGTTGCCTTGAGGGTTGGAACACAACCTTACTCCAATGGCACGACCAAAAAACCTAATGTCATTTCGAACGAAGAGAGAAATCTGCTTTTTCTTTCAAAGATGGTAAAGCAGATCTCTCACCCTATTAAACTGGGTTCGAAATGACAGTGTTTTTTATGTTGGCGCTATTGCGGTCTAAACACCTTCATAAACACCTTCGATTCCAGAATTAGGAAGTCGGCGATGCACCGAGTCCAGTCTCGACGTCGGACAAATATTGCATTGCTGCCGCCTCAACCGTCTGATTCATGTTCACGCATGGGTCGCTGCTTCTCAGGGACTTGTAAATGTCCGCGCACACACGTAACGCACGCGCGCAATCCTTCGCGTCATAAGTAGCTACCGTTTGTCTGAGCGTTTCGGAAAATTCTGGGGCGAGTTTTTCAATCTTGCGCACACCATTGGGCAAGGCACCGGCCAATTCAAGACCCATCGGCCCAAGCACATTGACGCGCAAGTATGAAATGAATTCGATCGCCTCAAATATTTCGCCCCGACCAATTTTTCCGGCACCATAATGCAGCCATATCCAGAACCGGTCTTCAATCCATTGAGGTTTCCGCGCTGGATAGTTCGCGGCTCCCTTGCCGAGCACACGCGTCAATTGCCCGTCGCGCTCCCACAATACGAGAGGCTCCTCAACGCGTTGACCAAGTTCTCGTGCCGTGACGAATTTAAGGTCAACATGCAACAGTGGCGGCCCATACAAGCATATTAGTAAACGCGGTTCACCAACATGCTCACCCGTGAACGCCTCCAGCAGCGATCCAAGCGCACGCGCAATACGAGGCCTGTCAGCCATCACCTCAGTATGGTTTTCCGCTTCCGTAACGACGAGGATATCAAGGTCACTGAATTGATCCATCGTGTTGGTGAGGTATGAGCCACCCACAGCGATGCCAGCAATACGGTTGTCTGCTTTAAAAACGGCCAACGCGCGGGAAAGAAATTGCCGATGCGTTTGCGGCAATGAACTCGGTGTTGGTTCAATCATTTCATTCGCCGTTTTTTTCGCCAGATGGAAATCCATAAAGTCTGCATAAACTGGTTTGTAAAAGAGCGTAACCTTCACTCTACTTTTTTCACAACTCGCGCAAGTACCTGCTTTGGCGCGGTGTTTCAGGCTATATTGCCATGGAAAGCACGCCGACGTTGGCACTACGAAAACATCCAAAAGATCTCAGCTACTGTGCCTTCGCCCCATCACGAAACCACACCGCAATACTTTCACGTTCAACGTCAGTCATTTGCGTCAAATTACCAATCGGCATATAGCGCGAGGCAATAGTCTCGGCGATCTTCGGTGCGTGCATGAGAATTTGTTCGGCACTTTCCAGCATCACACCTTTGGGCGGCTGGGCAAAACCTGCCATCGTCGGTTGTGCCGCGTGGCATCCCGCGCACCGCGCAGCCACGATCATCTTCACCTCTGCAAAGCTGGCAGTTTTTCCGATGGTAGTGCTTTGGGGTTTGGGTGCCAACACGATGAACACACCCAGCAACGGTAACACCGCCACCACCACAAACAGCCAACGCGTTTGCCCGCGATGGCGCAGCACAAAGAACTGCCGGATCAACGCACCCGACACCATGATGACAGCCAGAATCAGCCAGCCATAGGGGTGACTGTAGGTCATCGGGTAGTGACTGCTGATCATGATAAACAGCACTGGCAGCGTGAAATAGGTGTTGTGCACGGAACGTTGTTTACCCACGCGGCCGGGCTCGGGTTCAGGCACAACCCCTGCGCGAATTTGGGCGACCATTTTTTTCTGGCCGGGAATGATCGCGAAAAAAACGTTTGCGGCCATGATGGTGCCGAGCACCGCGCCGACGTGAAGGAAGGCGGCGCGTGCGCTAAATAGCTGGAACAGTGCCCAATCCAGTGCGATCACAAGCGTGAACAACAATGCCAGCAGCACCTTTTCGTTGCCACCAAAAAATTTACACAGCGCGTGATAGACCACCCAGCCACCAACGATGAATGCGATGCTGATGCCAATCGCCTGCGCCGGCGTCAACGCCATCACGCTTTTGTCGATCAGGTAAGTGCTGGCACCGAACCAGTAGATGATTGCAAGCAAACCCATGCCGGAAACCCAGGTGGTGTAAGCCTCGTATTTCGACCAATGCAGATTGTTCGATAGCGCTTCACCCTTGGGGCCCGCCAGGAATTTTTGGCTCTGATACAAACCGCCACCGTGTACGGCCCACAATTCACCAGTCACGCCACGCGCTGCGTCGTCAGCCTTCGCGGGCGTTGAGAGTGAATTGTCGAGCATGATGAAATAGAACGATGCGCCGATCCATGCAATGCCTGCGATCAAATGCAGCCAGCGCACCAGCAAACTCAGCCATTCGACGACATAGGCTTCCATTACGAAGCGACTCGTGTGGTCACAGATTCAGCGCACTCAAGTTTGCTGCGTCGCTGCAAAATTTCTGCGGCAACGGCAATCGCAATCGTGGCCGGCTCCTTGCCATAGATGCCAGCTGCGCCGATTGGGCAACTCATCTCCGCCAATTGCGCAGCTGAAATGCCGCGATCCTGCAATCGCCTTTCAAATTGACGGCGTTTTGTCAGCGAGCCGATGAGACCAAAGTAAGCAAAATCCTCACGCCGCAAAATATGCTCGCTGAGCGTCTGATCCAGTGCGTGGCTATGGGTCATGACGAGAAAATAACTGTCCGGCCCTGCCGCATCGATCTCGCACTCCGGTTCGTCGGTACACACGCATTGCACGTTGGCCGGAATGTCTTGAGGAAACTCGTCTTCGCGACTGTCGACCCACGTGATCGCGCAGGAAAGTTCTGACAATACTTTCACCGCCGCGCGACCGACATGCCCGGCACCGAAAAGCACAATGTGAAAATCAGGCGTGGGTGCGGCAACTGGCGCCAGCCACTCGGCATCCGCAGCCACCGCCTCAAACGCCAGATTCATCACGCCGCCACAACACTGGCCCAGTGTCGCGCCGAGTACAAAACGGTGCATGCCGCGCGCATCGCCTGTTGCGATCATGTTCTTTGCAATATCGATGGCTTTGAATTCGAGATGGCCACCGCCGATGGTGCCATGCACTTCGTTTGCGGTGACGATAATTTTGGTTCCAGTGTCGCGCGGCACAGAACCTTTGGTCTCGGCAACGGTGATGGCGATTGCAGTCTCACCACGTTGCTTTGCCTCCCGCAGAAATGAAATCCAATCGTCCATGTCAGCCCCGCTGCTGCTCGCGCACAGCCCCGACCGCACGCATGATCGCCTCACCTGTCGCGGGCGCGTTGAGCGGAGGATTTACCTTGTAGTCAGCCACACTCGCGATCGCATCGCGAATCGCAAAAAACACTGAAAAGGCCAACAACAACGGCGGCTCACCGACGGCTTTGGAGCGAAAAATGGTGTCTTCCACATTCACATTTTTGTATAGCGCAGTACGGAAATCTGCGGGGCAATCGTTCACAGCAGGAATTTTGTAAGTCGATGGCGCATGCGTCATCAATCTGCCGTCTGTATTCCACCACAGTTCTTCCGTCGTCAGCCAGCCCGCGCCTTGGATAAATCCGCCTTCAATCTGACCCAAGTCGATGGCGGGGTTGATCGAATTTCCGGCGTCGTGAAGCAAATCTGCACGCAGATGTTTCCATTCTCCTGTAAGCGTATCGACGATCACCTCCGATACCGCCGCGCCGTAGGCAAAATAAAAGAAGGGTCGCCCAGTAAGCGTATTGCGATCCCAGTGGAGTTTTGGTGTGGCGTAAAAGCCATCGGACCAGAGTTGCACGCGGGCATGGTTGGCGCGCATCACCAGTTCGACAAACGGTATCGATTGGCCGTTCGCAGAAACCACGTCGTCTTTGAAAACCACATCAGCGCTGTCCGCATTGAAAAACGTTCCGGCGAGGTCCGCCAGTCGGTCCTTGATCTGCCTTGCCGCGTCCTGGCCAGCCTTGCCGTTGAGGTCGCTGCCGGTCGATGCCGCCGTTGCGGAGGTGTTGGGTACTTTGCTGGTGTCGGTGGCGGTGCATCTCACATGTTGCAGGCTGATGCCGAGTTCAGCGGCAACCACTTGCGCAACCTTGGTATTGAGGCCCTGTCCCATTTCCGTTCCACCGTGATTCACCAGTACTGAACCATCGGTGTAAACATGCACCAGTGCGCCCGCTTGGTTGTAGTGAACCATATTGAATGAGATGCCGAACTTCACCGGCGTAAGTGCAAGTCCTCTTTTGAGTACCTGACTTTTCGTATTGAAGGCACGCACCGCTTCGCGACGTTTGCGATATTCGCTACTTTCCTCCAGTTCAGCCACAAGTTCGTGAATGACATTGTCTTCAACCGTCATGCCGTAATGGGTGGTGTTACGCCCGGCTTGCCCGTAGAAATTCAGCTTGCGAACATCGAGCGGATCTTTGTTCACCTCGCGGGCAATATTGTCGATGATGTTTTCCATCGCAATCGCGCCCTGCGGGCCGCCGAAGCCACGGAAGGCGGTGTTCGATTGCGTATTGGTCTTCCCCGCAATAGCGCGAACATCGACATCGCTCAGGTAGTAGGCGTTATCGATGTGGCACAAGGCCCGTGCCGCCACTGGGCCGGACAGATCAGCGGAGAAACCGGCGCGCATGACCATTTCAATTTTCACCGCACGAATCAACCCGTTATCATCAAAGCCGACTTCGTATTCATATTCAAAGCAGTGGCGCTTGCCGGTGATCATCATGTCGTCGTCGCGATCCAAACGCAGCTTCACCGGACGACTGAGTTGTTTCGCGGCAATCGATGCGACGCAGGCAAACAATGCCGACTGCGATTCCTTGCCACCGAATCCGCCCCCCATGCGCCGCACTTCAACCACAACCTGATTCGATTGCAGGTTCAACGCATGCGCAACCATGTGCTGCATTTCGGTCGGATGCTGAGTCGAGCACCAGACGTGCATGCCGGAATTTTCTTTCGGCACGGCGTAGGAAATCTGCCCTTCCAGATAAAACTGTTCCTGCCCGCCAACTGCGAAAGTACCCGTCAGCCGCCGTGGTGCTGCGGCAAGTGCAGCCGCAGGCTCACCGCGGACGCGATGTATCGGCGGCAGCACGTACGATTGCTGTTCCTTAGCGGCCTGTGGCGACAAGATGGCGGGCATTTCGTCGTACTCGATCTTGGCAAGGCGTGCTGCGCGACGCGCTTCGATCACAGTCTCAGCGATCACCGCAAACATTGGCTGGCCAATGTATTGCACGATCCCATCGGCAAGAATCGGATCGTCGTGAATGATCGGGCCGCAGTCATTTTTGCCGGGAATATCACGCGCCTCAAGGACGGCGACAACGCCTGTGGCTGCGCGAACCGCTGACAAATCAATCGACTTGATACGCGCGTGCGCGTGTTCGCTTAGGCCAAGCGCCGCGTAGAGCGTGCCGTGCAGCTCGGGAATATCATCGATGTAAACGGCTTCGCCAGATACATGCAGATGCGCGGATTCATGTGGATGCACACTCATGCAAACACACTGACACTGTTGGCGGGCAGCGGCTCTCTCAAACGTGTTTCAAGGTAAAAACGATAGAGCAGATTTTGCGCGGTGCTGAGCCGATACTCGCTGCTCGCGCGCATGTCTGAGAGTGGCGCGTAATCGATGGCGAGTACTGCCATTGCCGTACGCGCGGTAGCCTCGTTCCACTGTTGGCCGTTCAATGCGGCTTCGGTTGATGCGGCACGCTTGGGCGTCGCCGCCATTCCGCCGAACGCGACACGGGCATTCGAGATATGGTCGCCATTGAATTGAATCGAGAACGCAGCACAGACCGCTGAAATATCTGAATCGAATCGCTTCGATACTTTGTAGGTTCGAAATTGCTGGGCAGATACGGAAAGCGGGATGTCGATTGCCGTCAGCACTTCGTCTGGTGCAATCGCATTTTTCATGTAGGCCAGGTAAAGCTCTTCAAGCGGCAACGTGCGGTTACCCTCGACGCTTGCCAACGTGACCGAAGCACCCAGCGCAATCAGCGCGGGCATGCTATCGCCTATGGGGGAACCGTTGGCGACATTGCCACCAAGTGTGCCTGCATTTCGGATCGGCAGCGAGGCAAACCGCTCCCACATTTCGTTCATCTCGGGGTAAATGCTCTTTAGCACTGCGTAGGCATCCGTCAATGACACGCCAGCACCGATGGTCAGCGTCGACGCACTCTTGCTGATCGTCTTGAGTTCAACAACCTCACCAATAGAAATGATGTCGCCCAGATCGCGAAACTGCTTGTTTACCCACAGGCCAATATCGGTACTACCAGCCAGAATAGTGGCCTTGGGATATTTGGCGCGCAGTTGCAAAAGTTCGGCAAGCGATTTCGGCGCGAAGAAATGTTGGCTTTCGTATTCGGCCGACAGCGAGGTGTCACGCTTGATCGCCAGCAGATTCGTCCGCAATGCATCGCGGTCAAAATCAACCTGTGGCAGATCAAACATTTTTGCGCCCGCCTCGATGATCGGCCGGTATCCGGTGCAGCGACAAAGATTTCCGGTCAGCGCACTGCGAATTTCTGCCTCTGTTGGGCGGCTGTCTTTTGCGCCACTCTGCGGATGTTGCAGATATACGTTCCACAACGACATCACAAAACCGGGCGTACAAAAACCGCATTGCGAGCCGTGGCAGCCCACCATGGCTTCCTGCACTGGATGCAGACTTCCATCGTTTTTGTGCAGATCCTCGACCGTGAACAACGCCTTGCCATCGAGTGTGGGCAGAAACTGTATGCAGGAATTGACCGGCTTCATCCTGACGTGGCCGTCGCAAAGCTCGCCCACCACCACCGTGCAGGCACCGCAATCGCCTTCCCCACAGCCTTCTTTTGTGCCGGGGCGGCCAAGCGCCTCGCGCAGGTGAGCGAGCACCGTTTTCGTCGGGGCCACAGCATCTACCGAGACGATCTTCCCACCAAGAATAAAGCGAATCTGCCTGTGACCAGTTTCAGGAAGTGCCGCCACGCTCAACTTCCCCGGTAAGTCGAATAGCTCCACGGCGAAACCAGCAGCGGAACGTGGTAATGCTGATTGCCCTCGGCGATACCGACGCGGAGGACAACATCACCAACAAACGGCGGATTTGGCAACGTCTGTCCGGTGGCGGCAAAGTATTCGGTGAGACTGAAGACCAGCTCATACACACCCGCCACGAAGGCATCGCCTTCAAGCAACGGCTCGTCGCAACGCCCATTCTGATTGGTCACGACACTGTGCAACAATTGTCGCTCCGTCCCTGTCACCCGAAATACCGACACGTTGATCCCGGCGCCCGGAACGCCAAGCGCGGTGTCCAACACATGCGTAGTGAGTCGGCCCATTATTTGCAACTTATCGATTTTGTTGTCATGAGCAGAATGATAATCCCAGAATCAGCAGTTTCTAAGACTGAACACTTGCTTTAGATTTTTTTTGAGGTTTCAATACTGACTAGCAATTCGGAATTGACGTGTCTCCACGCTCACGCCCACTCTTTCCACCGGCTAGCCTCCCTCTCCCCTCGTGGGACAGGGACCGAGGGAGAGGGGGAAGACGACTATCCTCAGTACAACCCACGAACTCAAGATCCCGACATGCCGCCAGTACAAAAGAGTGCCTCACCCCCATCACCCCCATATCCCCGCGACCTGATCGGCTACGGTCGGCAACCACCAGTCGTGCAGTGGCCTGATCGCGCACGTGTCGCCGTCCAGTTCGTACTCAACTACGAAGAGGGCGGCGAAAATTCGGTGTTGCATGGCGATACGCATTCGGAGCAGTTCTTGTCTGAAATCGTTGGCGCGCAAGCGTTCGCGGCGCGCCACATGAGCATGGAGTCGATCTACGAATACGGCTCGCGCGCCGGTGTATGGCGCATCCTTCGCGAATTTCAGCGCCGCAAATTACCGCTCACGGTATTCGGTGTGGCGATGGCGCTGGAACGTCATCCTGAGTTGACGGCGGCATTTGTGGAGCTTGGCCATGAAATCGCCTGCCACGGCTTGCGCTGGATTCACTATCAGGGCATCGACGAAGCGACAGAGCGCGAACACATGCGGATCGCGGTCGATACTTTGCGGCGCCTTACCGGCACTGCGCCGCTGGGCTGGTACACCGGCCGCGACAGCCCCAATACACGACGGCTGGTGGTGGAACACGGTGGCTTTACTTATGACGCCGACAATTACGGCGACGATCTGCCCTTCTGGACCGAGCTGACCACATCAACGGGTGAAACCCGCCCGCATCTGGTGGTGCCTTACACGCTCGACACCAACGATATGCGTTTCGCGATGCCCGGCGGGTTTAGTACCGGCGATGATTTCTTCAATTACCTTCGCGACGCATTCGATGTTCTCTACGCTGAGGGCGACGAACATCCGCGCATGCTATCGATTGGCATGCATTGCCGATTGCTCGGCAGGCCCGGACGATTCCGTGCATTGCAACGTTTTCTCGATCACATCGGCACGCACAG
>JANOQY010000191.1:0-1720 GCA_031414995.1 Betaproteobacteria bacterium | reverse complement strand
GTCACGTCCGGCTTTGGCGGCAGATACCAGCCGGTCATCGTCATCAAAGTGCGGGATCATGGCTTCGGTGACGCTGATGTTGTGACGACGGAAAATATTGGCCATGTCGCGCGCGCGAAAACGATCAAACCCCAGCGCTTCCAGCGAATGCCGCCCAGCCATCAGTGCGGATTCAAAGGTTTCCCGCTCGACGATTTCCACACCGCGCTGCCGCAGCTCAACATAGTGCGTCACGTTGCGCGCACGCGCGACGATTTTCAAATTCGGAAAATGTTCGCGCACGATGTCGGTGAGTTTCAAACTGTCTTCCACATCATCAATGGCATTCACCAGCAGCGTGGCGTTTTTGGCCCCGGCAGCATGGAGCAAATCGAGCCGCGTGGCGTCACCATAAAAAACCTTGGTGCCGAATTTCCGCAGCAGCTCGATTTGATCCGGGTCGTGATCAAGCACCACAGCACGCGCACCGTTGGCCAACAACAATCGACCAACGATCTGCCCGAAGCGACCGAAGCCCGCAATGATCACCGGCGCATCTTTTTCATCGATCACATCAGCTTCGTCATTTTTGCCACCTTTTGTGCCTTTGGCGCATTCAAGACGCGCCATCCACCAATCATGCGCGATCAGCAATAACGGCGTGGTGGCCATCGACAGCGCCACCGCAATGGTTAGCAGCGCGTCCCACTCCTTCGACAACACGCCCGCCAGCCTTGAAGCACCGAACACCACAAACGCAAACTCGCCACCCTGCGAAAGCAGTATCGCGAATAGCCAGCGCTGCTTGAGATTAATGCCGAGAATGCGTGCGGCCACCCACAACATGATTATCTTGATCGTCAAAAACCCAAACACCAACAGCGCCACCATGCCGGGCTTGCTGATCAGTAGACCAAAATCGATCGCCATGCCAACCGAAATGAAAAACAAGCCGAGCAGCAGGCCTTTGAATGGCTCAATATCGGTTTCCAGCGCATGGCGATACTCCGAACTCGCCAGCAGCACCCCGGCAAGAAACGCGCCCAGGCCCATCGACAAGCCCGCCAGCAACATCACCTGCGATATGCCGATCACCAACAGCAACGCAAAAGCGGTGAACACTTCGCGCAGGTCGGTAGCCGCGATGATGCGCAGCAGCGGTCGTGTCAGGTACAGGCCGATCACAATCACCGCACCGATGGCCCCGAACGCTTTCAAGGCGCTCAACCAGCCGGGGTCGGCATTGGCTACCGCCTGCGCGCCCAGCAGCGGAACGATTGCCAGCAACGGAATCGCGGCGATATCCTGAAAAAGCAAAATCGCAAAGCCCGCCTGACCGGTTGGCGTAGGCAGGAAATTTCGCTCTGTCATCGTTGCGACTGCAATCGCAGTGGAAGAAAGTGCCAGCGCCGCGCCGACCACCAGCGCCGCTTTCCAACCCAGCCCCAGCAACATCGCGCCGCCGCTAAGTGCGACACCGCACAGCGCCATCTGCAGCGATCCACCGCCGAAAACACTTTTGCGCATCGCCATCAGCCGCTTTGGCTCAAGCTCCAACCCGATCACGAACAACATCAGCACCACGCCGAATTCGGAGAAGTGCATGGTTGATTCCACGTCCGCAATGAAGCGCAGCCCCCACGGGCCGATCAACGCACCGGCGATGAGATAGCCCAACACGGCACCCAGACCGAGACGCTTGGCGATCGGCACACAGATGACGGCAGCAGTGAGATAAATG
>JANOQY010000190.1:0-1708 GCA_031414995.1 Betaproteobacteria bacterium | reverse complement strand
GTCACGTCCGGCTTTGGCGGCAGATACCAGCCGGTCATCGTCATCAAAGTGCGGGATCATGGCTTCGGTGACGCTGATGTTGTGACGACGGAAAATATTGGCCATGTCGCGCGCGCGAAAACGATCAAACCCCAGCGCTTCGAGCGAATGCCGCCCGGCCATCAGTGCGGATTCAAAGGTTTCGCGCTCGACGATTTCCACGCCGCGCTGCCGCAACTCAACATAGTGCGTGACGTTACGCGCACGCGCGACGATTTTAAGATTTGGAAAATGTTCGCGCACGATGTCGGTGAGCTTCAAACTGTCCTCCATGTCATCAATGGCGTTTACCAGCAGCTTGGCGTTTTTTGCACCGGCAGCGTGGAGCAAATCGAGCCGCGTGGCATCGCCATAAAAAACCTTGGTGCCGAATTTCCGCAGCAATTCGATTTGATCCGGATCATGGTCAAGCACCACAGCACGCGCACCATTGGCCAACAACAATCGACCAACGATCTGCCCGAAGCGACCAAAACCCGCGATGATCACCGGCGCATCTTTTTCATCGATCACATCGGCTTCATCCTTGCTGCCTTTGGCGCATTCACGACGCGCCATCCACCAATCATGCGCGATCAGCAATAACGGCGTGGTGGCCATCGACAGCGCCACCGCAATGGTCAAGAGCGCGTCCCACTCCTTCGACAGCACGCCAGCCAGCCTTGAGGCACCGAACACCACAAACGCAAACTCGCCGCCCTGCGAAAGCAGAATCGCGAACAGCCACCGTTGCTTGAGATTAATGCCAAGAATGCGCGCGGCCACCCACAACATGATTATCTTGATTGTCAAAAACCCAAACACCAACAACGCCACCATGCCGGGCTTGTTTATCAGCAAACCAAAATCGATCGCCATGCCGACCGAAATAAAAAACAAGCCGAGCAGCAGACCTTTGAATGGCTCAATATCGGTTTCCAGCGCATGGCGATATTCAGAACTCGCCAGTAGCACTCCGGCAAGAAACGCGCCCAGACCCATCGACAAGCCCGCCAGCAACATCACCTGCGATATGCCGATCACCAACAGCAACGCAAAAGCGGTGAACACTTCGCGCAGGTCGGTAGCGGCGATGATGCGCAGCAGCGGTCGTGTCATGTACAGGCCGATCACGATTACCGCGCCAATCGCACCGAACGCTTTGACTGCGCTCAACCAGCCGGGGTCGGCATTGGCTACCGCCTGCGCGCCCAGTAGCGGAACGATTGCCAGCAGCGGAATCGCGGCGATATCCTGAAATAGCAGAATCGCGAATCCTGCCTGCCCGGTTGGCGTAGGCAGGAAATTTCGCTCTGTCATTGTTGCGACCGCAATCGCAGTGGAAGAAAGTGCCAGCGCCGCGCCGACCACCAGCGCCGCTTTCCAATCCAACCCCAGCAACATCGCGCCGCCGCTCAGTGCTACACCGCACAGCGCCATCTGCAGCGATCCACCGCCGAACACACTTTTGCGCATTGTCATCAACCGTTTCGGCTCCAACTCCAACCCGATCACGAACAACATCAGCACCACGCCGAATTCGGAGAAATGCATGGTTGATTCCACGTCCGCAATGAAGCGCAGCCCCCACGGGCCGATCAACGCACCGGCGATGAGATAGCCCAACACGGCACCCAGACCGAGACGCTTGGCGATCGGCACACAGATGACGGCAGCAGTGAGATAAATG
>JANOQY010000189.1:0-17332 GCA_031414995.1 Betaproteobacteria bacterium | reverse complement strand
GTCGGGACAAGGGTGTGGAACAGCTTGCGAGATTTAGTGTTCACAGTTCGCGCTCATAAAAGAAACATTCGGGGGATGGACCGCACGCGGCGTTTACCGCCGGGATAGTCATGGCGAATCCATCGTGGTTGCTCATTGCTGCGGCACATTGGGGAAGCGACGGCGGCGCTGCGTGCCAACGGTTGCATCAGGCGGAGTCGCTGGTGCGGCGGTCTGCGCAGTATCGGTCGGCGGCTGCACCCAACCTGGCATCACGGATGAACCGGCGCGCGGCCCGGTTGCGGCGACACCGCCGCCCGCGATCGGTAAAACTGGAGCGGCCGGTGCGGCAGCCGCACCCGGCATAGTCGGAATGGCGCCAACCACAACACCTGCTGGTGGTGGCCGCTGGGCCGCTCCGGGCACACCAGCAACAGGCGCACCTGGCGGCGGCGCGATTGGTGCTGGGGGCGAGGCGGCGGTGCGCAACGTCAGCTCCTCGGTCTCTTCGCCCTGTTTTAATACAACGCGCATAGCGTCAATAGATGCGACAGAAATGCCGGTGGATATGATTTCGGCTCCTTTCGCTACCCGCATGCCTTTGCCTGTAGAAACTTCCACCAAAAACGCAAACGGAAGATCCTGATTCAGCACTGTACCGGCGAGCTTGAATTGGCCTTTTTTCATCGCCGGCTGAACGACACCGGCGACGATAGGAGTAGGGCGACGTGTTGGCACAAAAAGCGGTCGTTCCACGGTCTGGTTGAAAGCCACATCTGCTGCAGGCAAGGCAAACGCGGGCAACAACGACGTATCGGACCCCTTGGCCGCCTGCCCGACCACAACCACTGGTGACGGACGAAGGCTGCTTCCCCATTGCGTCTCAAATCCAACCACGCCAAGCAATCCAATAACGAGGCCGCCTATGACTGCCGTCAAGCCGTGACGCTGGAGCCACTGTTGCCATGTGACGCTCATGCTGGACCTCCTTTGCTGCGCGGCGGTGCATCGGAACTCCGACCCTTGGCACCACTTGGTGCGGCTGTCGATCCGGTTCCGCTATCGCCTGTTGATGGAACAGGCTGAGCCACGTCACTCGCGGCCCGAAGCGCAAACGCGTGAACATCAAGCTGGACAAACATTTCCGGCTCTGGCGTACCCGGCGCGGGCCGATAACCGGATCCAATATTTATTGGGGTGACCACAACGGTATCGATGAAGAGATAGGGTTCCTTTGATTCAAGTGCGTGCAGCACCCGGCGCAGGTTCGCGGTATTCGTGTTCAAGGTAAATGCTGCCGCAACTTGTCGGTAAGCTCCATCCTCCTTCAGCGCGTTCCCCGGTGCCGATGATCCACCCACTTTGCCCCCGTTGGCTTCAATCGTCGTCCGCACTGTTTCCTGCAATTCCGCCAGCGCAAGGGCCGACGATGTTCCCTTGAGAAACAGCTTCTTCACATCCCGGGCCTTTAGAAGTTCAAGCTTCTCCGTCAAGCGCGGTCGCAGCGTGTTGAACGCCGTCTGGGTACTCACCTGACGGCTAAGTTTCGCGATGTTCTCGTCGTAATGCCGGTGCAGCAGCACGGCCGGCACCGCAATGGCAGCTATCAGAAGCCCAACCAGCAACACCAGCAACGCAGCAGCCAATAATCGACGTTTGCGCGGTGCTGCGGGCAGCCAAGTCGGTGTATTCGTCGGGCTCATGAACCGCTCCGTTTGGCGGGTGTTGCAGGCGCCGGCGTGGACATTTTCGCAGGCGGGGCGAGCGAAGAAGGCGGTGGCGCATTGGTGACTGGTGACGACGCCGTGGGCGGTCCCGCAGGTGACGCTGGCGCGGCTGGCGGCACTGGTTGCATCGGTGTCAGCACTGGTGCCGCGACATTCGCGGGCGCGACAGCCGGACTGGTAGTTGTGACGACTGCGGTCGGAACCGCCGGAGCCACCGCTGCCGTCGGTGCAATTGCTGGCGGGACGGCGACATCATCAATGCTTTCGGCGGCAGGCACCGGCCGTGGTTTGATTTCGGCCGAAACATGGAAGCGCTCAGTAGTGAGTTGCATGCGCGACGTCGGCGTCACCTGTTTGGAATTCTGGAATAAGGACATGGGCGATTGTTCCAGATTTTCGATGACCTTTGATGCCGATTGCGCCTCGCCAATCACGATCACTTCGCGCACTTTGCCGCTTAATTTTATTTCGAGTCTCTGCACCCAGGTCGTATCGGGAAATGTTCGCGCCAACTCTTCGAGTACCGCCAACACTGGATGCACTGCGTGCTTTCGGGTCGCCAGAAAATTATACTCAGCGACGAGCTTTGTATATTCCGAATAAACGCGTTCACTGATCTGAAACTCTGCGCCGGACTTCTGCGCCTGCGGATTCAGCGCCTTCACGGCTTCGCGTTTTTGCCAGATCGGCAAGATGACTGCGGCAAAAAGAAGCACCGCCACCAACCCAAGCAAAGCGAGATTAATCTGATGCGAACGGCTGAGTCTGCGCGGTGGCTTGTCGACGAGGGGCTGCAGGTCGAAAGCGCTAGCGTTACTGGTGGCCCCCTCGGCGATACCTATCGCTGTGCAATTCAGGCCAGCACGACGCAGCGTACCGATCAATGCAGCCATTTCTGGCTTCGAGGCAACTGCCAGCGATACAACAATTTTTTCGTTTTGCGGATCACGCCGCACGACTTGAACATCGTAGTAGGCTTGCTCGGGTGTGAATGGTGTGTGGCGATCCAGTTCGAACCCCACCACTTCGCGCAGATTTTCCTCGGTGGCCAACGGCAGCGTAATGGTCTTCAGCAGTGCCTGTTCAGGGGTTAACACCAATCGGACTTGATCACGCCCTGCCGCAATCAGCGCGCGCAGCACAGGGCTATTCGCAAGCGCATCAATTGGCACCCGTTGTGGTGGCGAAGATCTCGCGGCGCTGCCAGTAGGCGAGACAATGGTCAAGCCGGTTTCATCCAAGGCTACATTGGTGGCGATAGCGTCGCCGTCAAGCCATCTCGCCATTGATGTTGGGAGCATGGCGGTTAGCTCGCCCGTCCACCAGCGCCATAGCGGCAACACGCCTGAGGTGGCGGCTGGTGTTGGTGCGGCTTGGGGGGATTTTGTTTGCGTCATGAAATCATCATTGCTGTGATGCGAGCGATACAGGCGGTGCCGCCGCGAGAGCATCCACGGCAAGCACTGGCGACCCTTCTTTCCAGCGCAAGAAAGTATACGGACGCTTTGGTGTCGCCAAACGCATCACCACCGCCTCGCGCACAAAGCTTGACCCCTCGTTGCCGGCACCACCGCTTGCGACAGCGCGGACAATCACAATGCCATTGGCAAAACTTGAATACGGGGCAGCGAGTGCGAACTGGGGCACCGGCAATTTCGCAGAGCGGGCTTGCTCGCGCTGCGCGATGTATTGGTCCACCAGCACATCGGTCGCGCCGGGGAGTGCCCGCAGCACGCCGCGCGGGGCGATGCTCGCGTTAATTCCGGGCTGGCGTGAGTAGATGGTGATCAATGGCGCAACCTTATCGAATAATTCTGGCGTCATGCCTATCACGAGGCGCAATTCCTCGTTTGACTGGAAGGCCGCATTGGCTGGTTTGTACGTATACCCGGCCGCGAGATATTCGGCTTCTTCTGCTCCGCGCAGGCGCTTCAACGAATCCGGATCGCGCCAATCGAGTATTGCATCTGTTATTGCAGCGGCCTCTTCATCCTTCATGCCCTGCGAGGCGAACAAACCGCGCATCAGGGCATCTGAAGCCGTATTGATATCGATTTTACCAGACTCGTCTGTCATCTTGACTTCCACGGCAATGCCCTGATAGTTCCAAGGCGTGGCCACGCCATCAGTGGTCCAGCGATTCGGCAATTGTGGCGGCTTCAACATTTCAAAAATACCACGCTGTACGGCGGCGTCGGTTGCGGCTTCGAGACGCGCGCGCGCCAGCGAATTGGCGACGATATTGACATCGGTGCGCATCGCATAAATGAAAGATGACGCGATCAGCATCAGCAAGGTCGTGATCCACAGCACAATGATGAGTGCAATGCCCTCCTGACCCCGGCGGGCGGGACCAATTGCATATTGTGCGCGTGACGAAATCGCCGGCATCATGTGCGACGCGGCCCGCATTGACGCTGGAACGCGTTGTCGTAGCAGCCCGCCTCTTCACCCAAGCGAAGGCTGACGACCAGTGGCGGGACATCGCGGCCGTTGTCCGCTTCCACAGTGAGCTTGATCAATTGCGGCATGCGCAACGGGTTTGTCCATTCGCTGGTCCACTGCGAATCAGCGTTCTCATTTTCTGCGCCGTAATAACCGATCTCAAAGGATTTCACGCCCTCAATGAGCGCGATTGGCTTGGCTGCATCCAGACCATCCCAGTCTTTGGCCTGCAAATTAAACCCGGAACGCTTGATAAATAAAGTGCGGCGGCGCTCACCGGTTGGCGTCTCGTCGTCGGCAACATAAAGATGTCCCCACTGAAATCCGCCTTCGCGCGCGGCAGCTCCCAGCGTCAGCATGGTGACGAATTTAAGATCGTCCTTGGCACCCTCGAACGCAATTCTGGATTCCGGAATGCCGCGCCAACGGACCGGAAATATCTGCCCTAGATCACGCCGCAGGAAACTCTGCACGACCCGCTGGCGCGATGCTTCCGACACCCGTTTCTCGCCGCTGTCCCATGCGCGCAGACCGACGTTGAGCGCTGAATAGATAAGAATAAGCATCACACCTAAAAGCGTCAACCCGACCAACATCTCCAGCAGCGTGAAGCCGTTGTGTCGCGTTTTGACATTCACGTGGGCGTTGATATCGATGCTCATACTTTAGGCCCAAGCCGCAAGGTCGAAAGCTTGACCACTCTTTCGCGACGGTCGTCTGCGGTGAACACCACATTGAGTTCGATTTCATAGAGCTGCGTCGGCATGAGTTTTTCAAAATCGACTACCGATGCTTCTTTCGGAAACGGATCCTGATAGAGACGCACCGCCATCGCCCAGGAGAAATCGTCGTCGAATTTTCCAGCCGTAGCGCTTTCTTTCAACTCACCTTCGACTCCAACAGTAGCGAGTTTTGATTCGGCGTACATGGTCGCCTTCGCATAACGGTCTGCAAGCGATGCGCCATTCACGCCACTCGAGAAAATTTGCATCAACACACCCATCGCGACCGCGAGCAATGTGAATGCGACCAGTATTTCCAGCAGTGAGAAGCCCTGTGCGTGATTACGTGAGCGAACAAGCGTAGATCGCCTATTGGCGAGGGTTTTCAAGGCTTTTGCCGCTGGGAAGCCCGCCAACAGGCGATCTAAGTTTTTATCCACGACCATCTCCGACCGGCTTGTCCTTGATCGTGACGTGACCTGTTAACCAGTCAACGTCAATCTCAAAGCCACGCTCACCCGCCGCCACGGTCACGCGTCCTCCGTTGGACGAACCATCCGGATAAAAACGAATCATGCCCACTTTGTCCGATATCTGATCGGCTTCTGACGTGAACAGCTTCACGTCGAGTTTCTCGTTCAGCTTATGCAGCTTGGCGTCATTTGGCAGCGTGAACTCGCGGCTCTCCAGATTGATCGACATCACCGCTTCGCGCTTGGTATTGATCGCGGCATCGCGCGCGCGTCTGAGACCGGTGGCGACCGCGCGGGCGTTCGAGCGCAGCTCAGCACCAGATACGCCCGAGAACACCATCTTCGGCAGCAGCGTGTAAGACAGCGCGATGATGGTGATCACGACGATGACTTCCAGCAGGGAAAAACCGCGTTGCCGCATGAGTGGATCTGGCAAGTTAACCGGGATTACTCCCAGGACTTGAGATCCTTGTTCGCGCCGTCGCCACCTTCTTGGCCATCGCTGCCGAGCGAGACAATTTCATAAGGCCGGTTTTCACTTCCGGGTGAGCGATAAATCAAATCGTTGCGCCACGGATCTTTCAACTCGGCTTCACTTTTGACGTAAGGCCCGTTCCAATTCGGCACGCCAGACGGCGCCTGCAATAAAGCCTTCAATCCCTCTTGTGTCGTGGGGTATTTGCCGGTATCGAGTTTGTATATATCGAGCGGCCCCGAAAGCTGCACGATTTTGCTTTTGCCGATCCGCGCCTGTGCCTGATCCTGCTTGCCAAAAATATTGGTCGCAGCCCAGCCGACAATCACGCCGATGATCGTGATGACGACGATGATTTCGATCAGCGAGAAACCCTGTGATCGGTTGCGTTGACCGGCGAATTTCATTTGCTTCATAGCAACTCCAACGAAAAAAAGAAGCGGGAAAATTAAATTGTTAAAGCGGCAAATCCATCAAATCGAACATTGCCACCAGCAGCGACATGATGATGCCGCCAATCAAGAGGGCGAGTCCGATAATCATGACCGGCTCAATCAGCGCCAACGCGCGTTTCACGGCGGCCGCTACTTCGCGGTCATAAACATCGGCGACCTGAAACAGCATTTCATCAAGTTTTCCGGTCTCTTCGCCGACCGCAATCATTTGGACAGCGAGTTTTGGGAAGACGTTCGCCTCGTTCATCGGTTTTGCCATCCCGCGACCTTCTTTCAGATCACGTGCAACCACCTCGACGGCATCGCGAAACACCACGTTTCCCATCGTGTCCTTCAAAATTGAAAGGCCAGCCAGCAGGGGAACACCGTTTTGCAGCAAGGTGGCGAGCGAACGCGCAAATCTCGCCATTTCCAACTTGGTGACGAGCTTGCCCATGATCGGCCAGCGCAAAAATTTCACATCCCATTTGGCGCGAGACACCGGATTTGACAGCGAGCGCAGCAATAACCAAATCACCAACGCCACCCCGGCAAAGAGGATCGGCCAGTAGCCACGCATGAAAATGCCTAGCGCGAGCACCAGCTCCGTGGAAAGTGGCAACGCCTTGCCCGACTGATCGAAAATTTGTTTGAATTGCGGCACCACGAAGATCACCAGAATCAATACCGACGCCACCGCCACGGTGAAAAGAATCACCGGATAAATCAACGCTGAAACCACGTTGTCGCGCAATTCCTTGCTGCGTTCCATGTGGTCAGCGAGTCGCATGAGTACGCTGCCGAGTGCGCCGCCCACTTCGCCCGCCTTCACCATGTTTACGTAAAAGCGCGTGAAGATGGCGCGGTGCGGATCAAGTGCTTTTGACAATGACGCGCCACCGCGCACGTCGTTGCGAATCGCGATGAGAAGTTCACCGACGGCAGGTTTTTCGGCCAGCCCGATGAGTATCTCCATGCTGCGATCCAGCGGCAATCCCGCTTTCAACAATGTGGCGAGTTCGCGGGTGAGGATTGCAAGGTCATCCTGGCTCACACGTGCTTTTGAAAATAATCCGGACGATTTTGCGCCCGGCTGGCGCGCGGCCGTCGTGACGACGCTGCCTGCCCCGGCACCTGCCAGACTTACTTCGGTCGCACGAATCGGGATCAGCCCGGTCGATTGCAGATGCGCAATCACGCCCGCGTGGGTGGCCCCTTCCATGACGCCTTCCTGCATTTCACCGGCGGAAGAGACCGCCTTGTATTGGAACATCGGCATGGGAATTCAGTGCTCAGTCTTCACGCGTGACGCGCAACACTTCCTCGATCGTCGTCACCCCTTCGACGGCTTTCTTGAGGCCGTTTTCGTACATCGTTTCCATGCCCTCGCTGATCGCGCCTGCGCGCAGCTCTGAGGCAGTCGCGTGGCGCATGATGAGGCTCCGCAACGCGTCGGTCATCGGCAATACTTCGATGATCGACAGCCGCCCGAAATAGCCGGTGTGTCCGCAATGCTCACAGCCTTTGGCGTGGTAAAGGGTCAGCGCTTTATTTGCCGATCCGGCCGCCGTAAAGCGCCGCAGGGCCATCTGCTCGACCACTTCCTCAACCGGGTGGTAGGGTTCCTTGCAATGCGAACAGAGTACCCGCACCAGCCGCTGTGCTTCAATGCCGACGACGGTGGAGGTGAGCAGGTAATCTTCAACACCCATATCCAGCAAACGATTGATCGTCGCTGCGGCGTCATTGGTGTGTATCGTGCTCAGTACCATGTGGCCAGTGAGTGCCGATTGCATGGCGATCTGCGCGGTTTCTAAATCACGAATTTCACCGATCATGATCACATCGGGATCCTGCCGCACAATCGACCGCAGCGCGTTGGAAAACGTGAGGTCAATCTGCGGCTTCACCTGAATCTGGTTGATGCCCGGCATCTGGTATTCGACCGGGTCTTCGACGGTAAGAATTTTTACGTCCGGTTTGTTCAAGCGATCCAGTGCCGTGTAGAGCGTGGTGGTTTTGCCGCTACCGGTCGGGCCCGTGACCAACAAAATACCGTGTGGCTGGTCGAGAATGGCGGTGAAAATTTTCAGGTTGGCGTCATCAAAACCGAGCGCATGAAAGTCCAGCGCCACACCACCTTTATCGAGAATACGCATGACCACGCTCTCGCCATGCATGGTCGGCACGGTTGACACGCGTAGATCGATTTCCTTGCCTTGTACACGCAGCTTGATGCGACCATCCTGCGGCAATCGACGCTCCGCAATATCCAGATTTGCCATGATCTTGATGCGGGATATCACTGCAGCCGACAGCCGACGCGGCGGCGATTCGGTTTCGTGTAAAACGCCGTCGATGCGGTAACGGACGATGAGCCGATTTTCAAACGGTTCAACGTGAATATCGGAAGCTCTGCGCTCGAGCGCATGATTGATGATCAGGTTCACCAGCCTGATCACCGGCGCCTCGGACGCGAGGTCCTTTAATTGCTCGATGTCGCCAAAATCCTGTTCTTCATCGCGCGTCGAAATATTGTCGACGATTTGTCCCATGGAGGACTTGCCGCTGCCGTAAAGCCGCTCGTAGACGAGGTCAAAATCGCTGCCAGCCAATAACTTTGGGATGACGCGTTTGCGGGTGGCGGCTGCAATTGCTTTCAGTGCAAATGTATCCGCCGGATCGGTCATGGCGAGCACCACTTCTGATTCTGTTTCCGTTAGCGGAATCGCGCGCACTTCATTCAAAAAACGCGGTGAAACGGTTTCTTCGAGAATCGGCAATTCCGGGAATTCAGCCGCTTCCACAATCGTCCAGCCACGCTGCTGCGCCAAGGCTTCAGCCAGTTCCCGGCTGGACAACATGCCCAAACGCGACAAAATGGATCCCAATTTTTCCGCAATCCCGCCAGACAGGCGCGCCGTTTCCTGCACCTTTAGCGCACGGTCAAGATTGGCGGCATCCAGTTTTCCGCGCGAAATAAGAATTTCGCCCAAGCGCTGGAACACGGGTTCCGCATGCGGTGGGTTCGCTGAATGGGTCAATTGGTCGTCGGGTTCGATGGGGTTAAGCAAAACGATGCCCTTGATTTGTAAACGAAATGTAAGCCATGGAGTATATCAGCCGAGCCGCCTGCAACCCCCTGTTTGCGGCGTCAACGCCGATAATGCTGTGTCAAGCTGTAACAGGCGATCATTGGTCGCTTATTGGGCCTTTAGGCCGACCGAGGCATAGCTTTTCGCACAGGCCGCCAATTGATCCTGCCAAGTTGGGACACGCAGGCTCGTCGCAAATTCAATTTTCTGGTTTGAAAGCACCGAAAATGCGGGCCTTTTTGCTGGCGTGGGGTAATCCTTGGTATGGATTGGGGTGACCGTTTTCACGATCCGCAGCGGATCGGCAATTGACGCAAAAATCGCCTCGGCAAAACCGTGCCAAGAGACACGACCGTTGGCGGAAAGGTGATAAGTACCATCAGCGATGGTCAAGCGACCGTTTTCATCAACGACGGCGCGGGTAAAGTCGGCAAGCGTGTTCACCCATGTGGGCGAGCCGATCTGGTCGGCGACGACGCGCAGCTCTTCACGTTCACGCGCAAGCTTCAGCATCGTGAGGAGAAAATTCTGTCGGCGAGCGGCGTAGACCCAACTGGTCCTGAAAACCGAATAGCGATTGGCGATATCGCGCACCGCCTGCTCACCGACGAGCTTGGTTTTGCCGTAAACATTTTGCGGCGACGTTGGGTCGTCCTCAGCGTAGGGCACGGTCGCATCACCTGCAAACACGTAGTCGGTCGAATAGTGGATCAAGGACGCGTCCAGCCGATTGGCTTCCTCGGCAAAAATCTGCGGTGCCATGCCGTTGATTTGCATCGCCAGCGCGGGCTCCTGTTCTGCACGATCCACTGCCGTGTATGCGCCCGCATTCAAAATCAGCGACGGCTTGATTTCAGCGCAACAGCGGCGAATGGCGTCAGGATCAGCCAGGTTCAACGCATCGCGATCAAATGCAAACACGTCACCGATTTGCGCAAACGCGCGTGCTAATTCCCAGCCTAACTGTCCGTTTTTGCCGGTGATGAGAATACGCGGCTTTGGTGCCGTCATCAGGCGAACACTTCCGCTATTGCCAGTGTTTTTGCCTCGGCGTCAGCACGTTTCAACTGTGGCTCACCGACACCTGCGAGTGGCCAATCGATGCCGAGTGCCGGGTCGTTCCAGAGCAGGCTGCGCTCAAACGCGGGCGCGTAGTAATCGGTGGTTTTATAGACAAATTCCGCATGGTCTGATGTCACCAGAAAGCCATGCGCAAAGCCGACCGGCACCCACAGCATGCGTTTGTTCTGCGCCGACAAAAGCACGCCGACATGCTGACCAAAGGTGGGTGAGCTTCTGCGAATATCGACAACGACATCGAACACTTCGCCGACCACCGTGCGCACCAGTTTTCCCTGCGCCTGTTCGATCTGGTAATGCAGACCACGCAATACACCTCTGACCGATTTGGAATGATTGTCCTGAACGAATTTTGCATCGACACCAACTTGCTCGCGGAACGCGCGGGCGTTGAAGCTTTCATAAAAAAAGCCTCGCTCGTCACCAAAAACTTTGGGTTCAATGATTTTTACGTCCGGAATGCTGGTGGCGATAACGTTCATGTCTTGACTTCGGGGCGTGTGATAATTTTGACCGGGCTTCAAATTTTGAAAACACTAGCATTGACGAGGTGTTCCAGCCACTTGTGGCCTGGGAGCCGCCTCCCTCCTCATCCCTAGCCCTTCTCCCGCATGCGGGAAAAGGGAACATTTTGCTCCACTCTCCACACGTGGAGAGGGGTCGGGGGTGAGGTGGACGATCTAGCTAGTTAGTACACCTGCTCGGTCAGCATCTTGAGCAAATACTGGCCATAGCCATTTTTAGACATCGGCTGCGCCAATTCCCTGATCTTGTCGGCCGTTACCCAGCCTTGCCGGTAGGCAATTTCTTCCGGGCAGGCGATCTTGAGCCCCTGACGTCGTTCGATGGTTTCGATGTACTGCGAGGCCTCAAGTAGCGATTCATGCGTGCCGGTATCGAGCCACGCCATGCCTCGTCCCATCACCTCGCAATGCAATTGCTTTTGCTCAAGGTACAGACGATTGAGATCGGTGATTTCAAGCTCGCCGCGCTTGGAAGGCTTTAATGCCGCCGCCAAGTCGCACACTTGTTCATCGTAAAAATAAATCCCCGTCACCGCGTAACGGGACTTCGGCTGCGCCGGCTTTTCCTCGAGCGAAACCACTTTACCGGACGCATCAAATTCGGCGACGCCATAGCGTTCAGGGTCCTGCACGGGGTAGGCAAATACCGTGGCGCCACTTGCGTTGGCATTGGCGCGCTGCAACAGCACGGACAGATCGTGCCCGTAAAAAATATTGTCTCCGAGAATCAACGCCGACGATGCGCCGTTCAAGAATTTCTTGCCGATCAGGAAGGCTTGGGCAAGCCCATCCGGAGATGGTTGTACTTCATACGAAAGTGACAAACCCCACTTGGCACCATCGCCAAGCAGCTCGCGAAACAACGGCGTGTCGTGCGGCGTGGAGATGATGAGAATTTCGCGAATACCCGCCAACATCAAGGTCGTGAGCGGGTAATACACCATCGGCTTGTCGTAGATGGGCAAGAGCTGTTTGGAGACCACCTGCGTCACCGGATATAGCCGGGTTCCTGATCCCCCGGCAAGGATGATGCCCTTCCTGTTCATTCTGCGGCTTCCTTGTCATTGGGGTACTGCGTGTCCATCCATTTGCGGTATTCGCCACTGGTGACCGACTGCACCCAATCCTGATTGTTCAGATACCACTGCACCGTTTTGCGGATGCCGCTTTCAAAATTTTCCACCGCTTTCCAGCCGAGTTCACTTTCAAGTTTGTTCGCGTCGATTGCGTAGCGGAGATCATGTCCCGGACGATCTTTTACAAATGAAATCTGGGTTGCATATGCTCTTCCATCGGCGCGCGGTTTGAGTTCGTCAAGCAAACCGCAGACGATATTGACAACGTCAAGATTGGTACGCTCGTTGCGTCCGCCGACGTTGTAGGTTTCACCGAGCCGTCCACGGTCAAGCACCATCCGTATGGCGGCGCAATGATCTGTCACGTAGAGCCAGTCGCGCACGTTTTGTCCATCGCCATAAACGGGCAGAGGCTTACCGGCCAACGCGTTAAGAATGATCAGCGGAATCAGCTTTTCGGGGAAATGATAGGGGCCGTAGTTGTTTGAACAATTGGTCGTCACCACTGGCAGGTGATAAGTGTGGTGATAGGCGCGTACCAGATGATCTGATGCCGCCTTTGAGGCCGAATACGGGCTGTTCGGCTCATAGCGGTGGTTCTCGGTAAAAGCCGCGTCCTGCGCATTGAGCGAGCCGTAAACCTCGTCGGTGGATACGTGTAAAAAACGAAACTGCGCCTGCTCGGTCGTCGGCAACGCATTCCAGTGCGCTCGCACTTCTTCGAGCAGATTAAACGTGCCAACGATATTGGTCGCGATGAACTCCCCTGCCCCTTGGATGGAGCGGTCAACGTGACTCTCAGCGGCAAAATTCACGATGGCGCGCGGCTTGGTCTCGCGCAGCAACGCGCCAGTTGTTGTGCGGTCGCCAATATCTGCATGCACAAAATGATAACGCGGATCGCGATCAAGATCGGCAAGCGATTTGAGATTGCCTGCGTACGTAAGTTTGTCGAGGTTAACAACCGGTTCCTGAGAACCGGCAAGCCATTCGCGAATAAAATTTGAGCCGATAAAACCGGCACCGCCAGTGACGATAATCATGTGGGTTTACAAGTCCGGCGTCGTGAAAACGACGCAAATCGAAGGATCGATATTTTAACAGTGCGGCGTTCAATCAACCTTGTTGGTCAATTCGATTAATTTCGCGTATTTGGCAAAGGCCGCAAAGCAGCCAATGGCGACATGCGCAAATCCGGGGCCGCCGTCGAGAAACCCCAGGCGAATAATATAAAACTTGATAAACCGGGAAAGCGGGCTGAGGAAAAGTTTCAGGTAGCCCGCGCGTACGCCCTGCTGGAACAATGCCTCTGCGTGCAAGGTTGAATAGCGATTTTGCTTGGCCAGATAAGTCCCCACATCCTCTGCGGAGTCGTGCAACAGATCACCGCCCATCGTACCGACATCCACCGTCGTGATCACGGCTTCGTGTACAGGATCGTTGCTCCAACTCGCAAACTGCCGATGAAACAACCGCAGCGACCAATCCGGATAACCCTCACCGTGTGCCAGCCAGCGGCCCAGAAATCGGTTACGCCGCGGCATGCGCCATGCCTTAAAGGTTTGCAATTGCAGGGCCGCGCGGATACCCGCCTCCAGTCGCGGCGTGACGCGCTCATCGACATCCAGACACAGCACCCAATCGTGGCGCGCTTCGCTGACAGCAAACTGTTTTTGCCTTCCGAATCCGAGCCACTCTTTTTCGATCACACGGCAACCACGCACTTCGGCGATGGCACGGGTTTCGTCTTCGGATCCGGAATCGACGACAAGTATTTCTTCAGCGAACGACACGCTATCAATGCAGGCAGCAATCTGCGTCGCGGCATTCTTGGCGATGATGACAACGGAGAGCGGGATTTTGTCGACTGACATGGCCATGATTAGTGAGCGCACGCGCTGCAAGCGTGTCCCTGATTGTAAACGAACCGGGTTGTCAGGCATCCTCCGCTACAATCCGCTGATGCGCGTTCTGCTGGTCAAACTCTCGTCGATGGGTGACGTTATCCACAATTTACCGGTGGTGAGCGACCTCGCGCGCAAGTATCCAGATGTTGAAATCGATTGGGTAACCGAAGCGGCGTACGCGGGGCTCGTCGCGTTACACCCGAATGTGCGGCGCGTCATCCCGATTCACCTGCGTGATTTGAAAAAAAACTGGTGGTCGCCAGCAGCATGGCGCACATTTTTTGACGGCAAAGAACAACTTGGCGGTGGCACATACGACACCATTCTGGATACACAAGGCCTCATCAAGAGCGCACTTGTATCCCGCTGGGCGAATGGACCAATTGCAGGATTTTCGCGGGCGACCGCGCGCGAGCCTATCGCCAGCCGCTTTTATGATCGCTTGATCGACGTGCCGCGATACTTGCATGCGGTCGAACGCAATCGACGGCTGGCAGCGGGAATTTTTGGTTATGAACTTGGCAGTCAGGTGGATTACGGGCTACAGCTGCCCGCAACAACGCCAAGCGCGATGTCGCCACCGACCGTGGTGTTTCTGCATGCCACCAGTCGCGCCGATAAAATGTGGCCCCAGACGCATTGGGTAGCGCTCGGCCAACGCCTCCACGATCGCGGTTTCGGCATCGTGCTGCCGTGGGGAAATGCTGCGGAAAGACTTGCGAGCGAGCAGCTCGCCAAATTGATCCCGGCCGCCACCGTACCGGCGGCAATGTCACTGGAGGAGGCGGCGGGATTGCTCGCCCAAGCGAGTGCGGCGGTCGGCGTGGATACCGGACTTGCGCATTTGGCTGTGGCGTTATCCCGGCCTACGATTGGCTTATACCTCACCACCGCTCCCGCGCTAACTGGACTTTATGGAAGCGAGCGTGTCATCAATCTGGGCGGCGGCAGCGTGCAACAGCCCGTATTGCCAAGCGTGGATGAGACTTCCAGTGCGCTCGAGACTTTGCTTGGACCACGGTAGCGATGCGTACTCTTTACTCATTGATGCTGACGTTGATGCTGCCGCTGATATTGGCGCGCCTGTTTTGGCGTGGCGCGCGGCAACCCGGCTATCGCGAACACATCGCTGAGCGCTTCGGCCGCTATCACCAACCGCAGCTTAAGCGTTGCATCTGGATACATGCCGTTTCAGTCGGCGAAACACGTGCGGCTGAGCCGCTCATTCGCCGACTGAAGACGCTCTACCCAACGCACCCAATCCTGCTGACGAGCATGACCCCAACCGGTCGCGCGACAGCAAACGAATTGTTCGGCGACACCGTCACTTGTGTCTATCTGCCTTACGATATTGTCACGCTGCATCAGCGGCTGATCGACTATTTTCAGCCATCTGTGCTGCTGATTATGGAGACCGAAATATGGCCGAATTTACTTCACGCCTGCAAGCGCAATGGTTTGCCCGCATTCCTGATTAATGGCCGGCTGAGTGAAAAATCGCAACGAGGCTATGCGCGCGTTGCCGTCATCCGCACGCTGGTGCGCCGCGCGTTGGAATCGGTGCAAGTAGTTGCCGCTCAATCAGAAGCCGACGCCGGGCGATTTCGCGCGCTGGGTGCAAAGAATATTGTCGTCACTGGCAACATCAAATTCGATCTGCATTTTGAGCCTGCATTGGTGGCGTTAGGTGAAACGTGGCGCACGCAGCGGGGCGGACGCCGTGTGTTGCTGTGCGCGAGTACGCGCGAAGGCGAAGAATCGCTGCTGCTGGACGCTTACGTAAAAACTTTCGATGCACAGGCACGCCGTGAATTGCTACTCGTTATCGTGCCACGCCATCCGCAGCGATTTGATCTGGTTGCCGACGCCATCAATAGCGCGGGCTTACGATTCAACAGACGCAGCCTTGCGATGCCGGAAGTCGCCAATGATTTGTCGATGGAAGTATTGCTAGGCGATTCCATGGGCGAAATGACCGCCTACTATGCGCTCTGCGATGTAGTGATCATCGGTGGCAGCTTTCTGCCACTCGGTGGGCAAAATCTGATCGAGGCCTGCGCAATGGGCAGGCCCGTGATCATGGGTCAATCGACTTTTAATTTCGCTGAAGCCACACAGTTGGCCAAAGACGCTGGCGCAATGCTGCAAGTTCACGATGCGCTCGATGCCATGCGCACCGCGCAAGCCTTGTTGCACGATGACGTGCGACAGCAGCAAATGCGTAAGGCTGGATTCAAATTGACGGCCGCAAATCGTGGTGCGACTGAAAAAACGCTGGCGCTGATCGCCCCAATGCTTGAGAAAAATTAGATGGCCCAAACCGTTTCTATCGGCGAGCTGGCACCGGGAATGAGTTTGCTTCAAGCTGGCCAACTCGTCGAGGCCGAACAAGAATTTCTCCGGCTACTCAAGATCGATCAACAGAATGGTCACATTCGTTTCGCGCTCGGCATTACGTGTTATCAACTTGATCGGTTGCAAGATGCTGAACAACATTTCACCAAGTCGATTTCGTTAGCGCCAAATTTTCTACCCGCCTATAACAATCTGGCATTGGTGTACAAAGCGTTGGGCGCGCCGGATCGTGGCATCGCGATTCTCCGGCGCGTGCTTGAAATTCAGCCGGGCTACGTGGACGCTATTTACAATCTCGGCCTGATGCAGGAAGAAAGCAACGACCGCATTGGCGCGATGCAATCGTATCGACGGGTGATTGAACTCAAACCGGATAATTTGCGCGCGCGCACAAATCTAGGTTTGTTGCTGCGTGCGGCGGGCGACGTGGCGACTGCACACCGGCATCTCGATGTTGTCGCCACCATGGCGCCGCAGGACGATGCCGCTTTGGTCAATCTCGCGTTGGTGCTCACTGATCTCGGTCGCTACGCCGAGGCAATCAACGCCGGCTACCGTGCCACACAGCTTGACTCCGATAGTGTTGATGCATGGGAGGCACTCGGCAATGCGCAGCGACTCGCGGGCGATGCGAGCAGCGCGGTGTCCTCGTTGAAGCGCGCCCATGCATTGCAGCCGACTTCTGTGGAGCTGCAATACGAGCTCGGGCTTGCGCAAACAGCGGCAGGCGAATTGGAAGCTGCCCGCTCCACGCTGGACATTGTCGCGCAGCTGCGTCCGGACTGGCTGAAAGTGCAGTTCACTCGCGATTTGACGCTGCCTGCGTTGTACCTGAGTGATCAACATCTCGCTGACAGCAATGCAGGATTTGCCGCAGGCATTGCGAATGTTGAGGCACGCCTGCTGGGTGACGCTCGCTGGCCGGTCCAAGAAGCAGTAGATGCGATTTCGGGTTACGCGCCTTTTTATCTGCATTATCAAGGCCTCGACAACACCGCCCTGCAACGCCGCTTTGGACGTATTGTTGGTACCGTCACCAA
>JANOQY010000188.1:0-5445 GCA_031414995.1 Betaproteobacteria bacterium | reverse complement strand
GAGCTGGCGGGTAAAGATGCGGCTACTGGCACGCTAACGCTGGAATCCCAAACCGAGCAGGCCAGCGCTGGGCTGGATCGTTGCACTGCAGAGGAACTTGGTCAGCTACGTGCATTGAACAAGGCTTACCGCGAGAAATTCGGGTTTCCCTTTGTGATGGCCGTGAAGCATCGCTCAAAGCATGACATTCTCGCCGCTCTTGCGGCGCGCGTGGCCAATGCGCGCGAGCAGGAATTCGCTGCCTGCCTGACAGAAATCGGCAAGATCGGACGGCTACGGCTTGATGCCATGCTACTGAACTCACCCACAACGCGCATATCAGCACAACGCATCTGGGACCGCTGCGAAGCGCTCGCATCGTGTTCCGAAACACACAATGCGCTGACACGCGTTTTCCTTAGCGAACAGCAGCGCGCCGCGAACGCGTTGGTGCTGGCGTGGATGCAGGAAGCGGGCATGAGCGTGAAAATCGACGCCATCGGCAATATCGTTGGCCGTTACGAAGGTGCACAGCCGGGATTACCCTGTCTGATGCTCGGCTCGCATCTGGACACCGTGCGAGACGCGGGAAAATATGACGGCATGCTCGGCGTCGTCGCGGCTATCGAATGTGTGCACGCGCTTAACGCAAGCAAGACACGCCTTCCCGTTGCGATCGAAGTGATTGGCTTCGGCGATGAAGAGGGGGTGCGTTTTGCAGCCACGCTATTAGGCAGCCGTGCGATTGCCGGCACGTTCGATGCGGCAGCGCTAGACAAAACTGACCGTAACGGCATCAGCATGCGCGACGCCCTCACCCAATTCGGCCTGGATCCGTCAACCATCGCGCAGGCGGCAAGACGCCGTGAAGAAGTAGCCGCCTACGTGGAGCTTCACATCGAACAAGGCCCGGTGCTGGAAGCTGAGGGCCTCGCGGTCGGCGTGGTCACCGCGATCAATGGTTTCGGGCGCTTTGTGGTCGAGATTCATGGCATGGCCGGGCACGCTGGTACGGTACCGATGAACCTGCGTAAAGACGCATTAGCCGCAGCAGCCGAATGCGTGCTCGCCATCGAATCACTTGCGCGCGCAACACCCGACCTGGTGGCGACGGTCGGCCAGATCGAAGCTTTTCCGGGCGCACTCAATGTCATCCCGGGCAGGGTTCGATTCACGATCGATGTTCGCTCACCGCGCGATGAGGAGCGTGTGAACGCATCGAAAACGATCGCGCAGTTAATCGAAACAATCTGCGCCAATCGACACCTGACTTTTAGTATCGTGCCGATGCATGAGGGCAAGACGGCCACTTGTGCGCCTTGGCTCATGACGCAACTCGGCAATGCGATCACAGGAGAAAACATCGTTGTCCGTTCGCTGCCCAGCGGCGCGGGCCACGACGGCATGGCGATCATCGCTATCGCTGACATTGCAATGCTTTTCGTTCGCTGCAATGCTGGCATCAGCCACAATCCTGCGGAAGCCATTACGCTCGAGGACATTGAAGTGTCCACGCGTGTGTTCCTGCGATTTATCGAAAATTTCAAACCGCAATCGGCAAGCAACTGAAAGAACAGAGATGAACGAACAAGCCATAGAATCCGTCGAGGCATTTCTGCTTAGCCACCGCGAAGAACAAACGGCTTTCCTCGCCGAACTGGTCAAAGTTCCTTCCGACAATCCACCCGGCGATTGCGCGGCGCATGGTGAACGTGCGGCGGCGTTGCTCGAAGCGATGGGGTTGATAGTTGAACGCGATGTAGTCTCGCAAGCAGAGGTGCAGGCGAACGGCATGATCAGCGCCACCAATCTCATCGTGCGTCACAAGTTTTCCGATGGCCCGACCATTGCGCTTAATGCGCATGGCGATGTGGTGCCGCCGGGCCTCGGCTGGAGCGTTGACCCTTACGGCGCGGTGGTGAAGGATGGATTTATGTTTGGCCGTGGCGTGGCGGTATCGAAATCTGATTTCGCCACCTACACCTATGCGTTACTCGCGCTAAAAGCCAGCGGTGCGGCCTTGCACGGCACGGTGGAATTACATTTCACCTACGACGAAGAAGCCGGCGGCATGATCGGGCCGGCACGTATTCTCGAAAAAGGACTATCCAAACCCGATTACGCACTCTCGGCTGGATTTTCGTATGCAGTCACCACCGCGCACAACGGCTGCCTGCATCTGGAAGTAGAAGTGGTCGGCAAGTCCGCACACGCTGCGCGACCTGACACGGGTGTCGATGCGCTGGAAGCGGCAACAGCATTACTTGCCAAGTTGTACGAGATCCGCAAAACCTACGCGAACAAAAAGTCGAACGTCGAAGGCATTGAAAGCCCCACGCTCACTGTCGGCCTGATTTCCGGCGGCATCAACACCAACGTGGTGCCCGATATTGTGACGATGCGGCTGGATCGACGCATCATCCCCGAGGAGAACGCCGCCGAGGTGGAAGCGACACTGACGCAGCAAATCAAAGAAGCCCTGGCAACGTGGCCGGGCATTTCATGCAGCGTGCGCCGCATTCTGCTTGCCACGCCATTTGTGCCGATGCCTGGACAAGAGGAATTAGTGGCCGCGATTTCAAAACACGCCACTCGCATCATGGGCGAAGAAGTAAAAACCATCGGTGTGCCGATCTACACCGACGCGCGTCTTTACTCAACGGCCGGTGTGCCGACCGTGCTGTACGGTGCCGGGCCACATACGTTGCTGGAAGCCAACGGCCACCGCGCAGATGAAAAACTCAAGCTCGATGATCTGCAAAAGGCAACGCGTGTGGTCGCGTTGGCGTTGCTGGAGTTGCTGGGTGCATAAAATAAATACAGATCGCCATTTGGCGCGGTTCTTCCGGCACAAATGGCCGCGTTGCCGCGCCAGTGCTTGATATTCAAAAAACCATTTTAATCAACCCTATCGCCACCAACCGCGATGCTCTACTCCGAACACCCGCCCCATCCCACACTCACCCGCCTCATCCGCTGTATCTGGGTGTTCGAGGCCACGCCGGATGATGGCCCTGCGGAAATCCAGCGCATCGTACCCGACGGCTGCCCGGAAATGGTGTTGCACTATGGCGATCATTGTCAGGAGATCGAGTCTGGTGGCGCACTGAAGCGGCAATCACGTTTTGTGTTTGCCGGGCAACTGTCACAACCGCTTTTGTTACAGCCCGGTAGCCGTGCCGGGATGATTGGAATACGTTTGCAGCCGAACGGCGCACGTGCCTTTCTCGGATTGTCGATGCACAAGGCCACCGATGTGCGACTCGACCTCACCGATGTTTGGGCACACGATGGCGCCGCACTGATCGAGGCGGTCGGCAATGCAGAAAACACCGCTGTGCGCCTGCAATTGGTGGCGCAATTTCTGCAACGCAAATTCGCGCAGATGCGTAAGCAATCTGACAACACCGTCGCGCATGGCGTGGCCTTATTGCAATCGTCAGGCGGCTATATTTCAATCGACAATTTGGCGGACCACTGTGGACTTTCTTCACGCCAACTTGAGCGCCGCTTTCTTGGCGAAGTCGGTATTCCACCGCGCCTGCTCGCCAGTATCTTTCGTTTTCGCCGTGTGTTTGATTTGCTGGAGCAGCATGACACTGGCCGCTGGGTGTCCGCCGCGATTGGCGCAGGCTACTTCGATCAGGCGCATATGATTCGCGATTTCAAGCGATTTGCCGGACAGCAGCCGCAGGCGTTTTATCGGTCGCTCAATGGGCTTTCGGCGGCGATGGTTGGTAGCGAAACATCGGCATCGTGAACAACCGCGAATGTCGGATTCGTACAATACGCGATGCCAAACGCCGCCTATGCTTGGGTTGAATTTCCATCCACCCAAACAAAGGAGACCGTCATGGGCCAACCTGTTGTGCATTTTGAAATCGGCACCTGGCAAGGCGCGCGTGCGAAGCAGTTTTACTCGACCCTGTTCGGCTGGGACATTGTGTCGCAAGGCCCGGCGATGATGATTGCTACTGGATCCAAAGAAGGCATTCAAGGAAACATCGCACAGCCCGATAGCGAACCCAAAAGCTACGTGACCATTTACGTCCAGGTGGACGATGTCGCAGCGTCGTTGAAGCAGGCCGAAAAACTCGGTGGAAAAGTGTTGGTGCCAGCATCTGAAGTGCCGGCCATGGGCCATTTCGCATGGTTTGCCGACCTCGACGGCAATGCCATTGGCCTGTGGAAGCCGGCGGCCTGAGCCTGAGTCGCAAACACTCGTTTAAGGGGATGTACCAATGAAAAAATATTTACTGGCACTGCTCGCTTTGCTTGTTGTGGCAGCGCCGTTGCATGCGCAGGAAATCGAAAAACTAGCGTGGATGACAGGCGTATGGACGCAGAAAAAAGACGGCGATATCGTTCAGGAAAGCTGGCTGGGGCCGAGCGGAAAAATGATGGCGGCGGTGAATCTGACCACATCAGTGCGGCGCGGAACGTCTTTTGAATTCCTGCGCATCGTTGAAACGGCAGCGGGCCTTGCCTATCTCGCTAGCCCAGCAGGCAAAGTGCCTGTCGAGTTCAAACTCAAAGAACTGGGCGACAAGCGCGTCGTGTTTGAGAACCCTACACACGATTTTCCGCAGCGCGTGATGTATTGGATGGAGCCCGATGGCGCAATGAAGGCGCGCATTGAAGGCACGGTGCAGGGCAAGGTGCGCGGGATGGAGTGGCGATTCGAGCAAATAAAATAACAAACACTAGAACTGGTACGGCTTCCCAGACACTTTATTCCCGAGAAGCCCGCCAAATGGCGATCTGGCGATCCAGCAACATCACTCGTACCTCGCGCCCTATTTTTGTCGGCCTTGGCGACCGTGAAATTATTGGGGTCAAAAAATAATTTTTCCTCAACGCTCATGCATTGGTCATTTATCGGCGTTGGCCGCCAGAAACGCCGTGAACGCCGCGCCAACTTCAGGGTGCTTTTTTCCCAGCTCCACAGTCGCTTTGAGATAGCCCAGCTTCGATCCGCAATCGTAGCGCGTGCCTTCGAATTCATACGCGAACACGTTCTCTTTTTTGAGTAACGCCGCGATACCGTCGGTCAATTGAATTTCCTTGCCGACACCGGCCTGAATTTTTTCAAGGTGCGTAAATATCTGCGGCGTCAGAATATAGCGGCCCACCACGCTCAGTGTTGACGGTGCATTTTCGGGTTTCGGTTTTTCGACGATAGCGTTCATCTTCGACAAACGTTCACCAGCCTTTTTTGAAATTGGCTTCGACGCGACGATGCCGTATGACGATGTCTCGTGGCGCTCGACATTCAGCACACCCAAAATCGACGCTTTCTGTTTGGCGAACTGTTCAACCATTTGTTTCATCACTGGCGCGACACCCTCACCGGCATCGATCAGATCATCAGCAAGAATGACTGCGAACGGCTCATCACCAACCAGATGTTTTGCGCACAGCACCGCGTGGCCCAGGCCGAGTGCTTCTGATTGACGCACGTACACG
>JANOQY010000187.1:0-5153 GCA_031414995.1 Betaproteobacteria bacterium | reverse complement strand
AATGAGGAAAGCGAGCGTCGCCCGGAGGATCAGCGCTTGTTGCAGATCATTCAGAAAAATTCGCACCGTCTCGACCGCATGGTGCAGGAAGTGTTGTATCTGAACCGCCGTGATCGGGCGCATCCCGAACCGATCGACGCCAAGCCTTACCTTGAACAGTTCATACGGGATTTTTGCGCCAACGAAAAAGCGGTGGCAGAGATGTTCGTGCTCAGCATTCGGACCACGCGGCGGCCAATATTTGATCGTAGCCATCTCGATCAAATATTGTGGAATCTCGTCCGTAATGCGCGCCGTCATGGTCGGGGCAAATTTCAAAGTGTCACGATCTTGCTTCGCGCAGCACCTGACGCCGATAATCTGTTGTTGGAGATCAAGGATGACGGGCCGGGCGTGTCGGTCGAGGCGCTCGCGCATTTGTTTGAACCGTTTTTTACCACCGATGCAAGTGGCACCGGGTTGGGGCTTTACATCGCGCGCGAGCTTGCCGAAGTCAACGGCGCGCGTCTTGAATATGTGGCGCCGGCGCTTAAAGGGCGGGCCGATGCCGCGCAGTTGGATGGGACGTGTTTTCGTCTCACCGTAAAAGGGGAAAAATCCAGTTCATGAAAACCAATCATGTGTTGATCGTCGATGACGAGGCAGACATTCGCGAACTACTGGTGCTCACGCTGATGCGGATGGGCATTGAGGCGACTACCGCGCAGGGATGCGAGGAAGCAATTGCCCGTCTGAAGGAGCGCGCCTACGATTTGTGCCTGACCGACATGCGGCTGCCGGACGGCGATGGATTGATGGTGCTCACGCACATCGCAAAACATTACGGCAATACACCGGTGGCGGTGATTACGGCGTTTGGCAGCACTGACAATGCCGTTGCCGCGTTGAAAGCCGGAGCCTTCGATTACATTTCCAAACCAATCCAATTAAAGCAATTGCGCGAAGTCGTTACCGCAGCGCTGAGTCTGCCCTCACTGACAGCAAAGCGCGTGGAAGCGCCGGAGCGTCGCAAGCAGGGCGGTGCTGCATCAGTTGAATCTGCGGTCGATGGCGACAAGCGACGCCTGCTCGGCGATTCGGCACCTATCGCCAAGGCACGCGAGATGATCGGCAAGCTCGCCCGTAGCCAGGCCCCGGTGCATATCGCCGGTGAATCCGGCACCGGTAAGGAAGTCGCCGCACGCATGATCCACGCTGATTCCTCGCGTCGCGATGCGCCTTTTGTGCCCGTCAATTGTGGCGCCATCCCCGAGAACCTGATGGAGAGTGAATTCTTTGGTTATCGAAAAGGAGCCTTCACCGGTGCTGATGCCGACAAGGATGGTTTTCTGCACGCCGCTGTCGGCGGCACGTTGTTTCTCGATGAAGTCGGCGATTTACCGCTCGCGATGCAGGTCAAGTTGTTGCGGGTGATTCAGGAAAAAAAGGTTCGCAAGCTCGGCGACACGGCTGAAGTTGCTGTGGATTTCCGCATCATTTCGGCCACGCACAAAAACCTCGCTGATAAAGTCGCGGCGGGCGAATTTCGTCAGGATTTGTATTACCGCCTGAATGTCATTGAACTCAAGATGCCTGGCCTGCGTGAAATTCCCGAGGACATTCCGCTGATGGTGTCGGAGCTACTCGAACGCATCGCCGGACAATCCGGGACGCCGCTTCCGCAATTAAGCGCAGAAGCCATGCAGGCGTTGATCAACTATGACTATCCCGGCAATGTGCGCGAACTCGAAAATATTCTTGAACGCGCGCTTGCTTTGTGCGACGGCCAAAATATATCAGCGGCCGATTTGCATTTGACCGAAGAGCCCGGCACCACTGGCAACGGGGGCGGTAATTTTTCAGGCGACCGCACGCTTCCACTGCATGAATACCTGGACCAACTCGAGCGAGAACAGATCGTCAAGGCGCTGGAGCAAACTAAATACAACAAGACGGCAGCAGCGAAAGTGCTGGGCATTTCGTTCAGGAGCTTGCGCTACAGGCTAGACCGGTTGGGTATTGAGTGATGCACTTATTTCACCGGCGTCTTCTCCGCGCGGGACGGTAAATTTGGCGGTTTTGGCCAATCAAAATCCGGCATTGGGCCGAAAAGCCGCCACATCGAACAAAAAAGCGCAGAAATCAGGCCGGGCCTAACCGCTAAACGCCAAGTTTGGCGCGGGTTTCCAGCAGTTTTTGCCCTGAAAAGCGCGTACTTATTGAGCTTTTCCAAACTTCAGGAATCACTTTAAGTCACACTCATTTTTGAGGGTGTTTTTAGCGCTTTAACATGTTGTTTTTACAGTCAAATTTAGATCAAATAAATTCCTGTTGCAATTTCAAGAAAGCGCACGATATAGTGCTGTCTTGATCAAGCAGACACTAGATGTTGTGTGGCTTGTGGATAATTCTGTTCCCAATTTACCGCATAAGGTTGGGACGCACGGTGGATTAGTTGTGGATAACCCGTGTTTGGCTGCCGCAATCAACAGGCTCCAGCCGCCAGAAAAAACTACACGCTCTTGGGTTCTGTACGAATAAGTAGTTGAAATTAATACAAAAAAATTTACAGGAGCCCCTAATATGCGCGTCGCATCTGATCTCAATCCGGCGAATACCGCTTTTCCACTTTCCGCAAGCCCCGCAGCGAACAGCACAAACGCTGAATCCCGATACGCCGATTACAAGATCATTCGTCGCAATGGTTCTGTCGCACCGTTTCAGCCGGACAAAATTGCCATCGCATTGACCAAGGCTTTCCTTGCTGTCAATGGCGGCCACGAGGCAGCCAGTGCACGCATGCGCGACATGGTGCAGCAATTGACCGCTGCCGTGGTCAACGCGTTGCTGCGTCACAAGCCTTCTGGCGGCACTTTTCATATCGAAGAAGTGCAGGATCAGGTGGAACTCGCGCTCATGCGCGGCGGCGCACATGAAGTCGCCCGCTCCTATGTGCTCTATCGCGAAAAGCGCACACAGGAACGCGCAGAAGAGCGCGCAAGAGCTGCCACGCTTGAAACTGCAAGCGATGACATCGGCATCAACGTCACCGTCAACGGCGGGCATCGTCCGCTTGATGTCGTTGCACTTTCCGCACTGATCGAATCCGCATGCGAAGGCCTAGGCGAGTTCGTTAACCCAAAACAAATTCTCGATGCCACCCTGCGTGATCTTTACGACGGCGTGCCCTTGGAAGAAGTGTTCAAAGCCGCCACCATGGCTGCGCGCGCGTTGATCGAAAAAGATCCCGCCTACACCAAGGTGTCGTCGCGTTTGTTGATGCATTCGATTCGCAAGGAAATCCTCGGCGAAGAAGTGATGCCTTCCGAGATGGCTGCGCGCTACCAGGATTATTTTCCGAACTTCATCAAGCGCGGTATTGAGGCCGAATTGCTCGATGAACGCATGGCCCAGTACGACCTGAAACTGCTCGGCGCTGCACTGAAATCAGAGCGTGATAACCAGTTCACCTATCTCGGTTTGCAAACACTGTACGACCGCTATTTCATTCATCTGGATGAAGTTCGCATCGAACTGCCGCAGGCGTTTTACATGCGTGTCGCGATGGGGTTGGCGTTGAACGAAGTGGATCGCGAAGCGCGCGCCATCGAGTTTTACAATCTGCTTTCTTCATTCGATTTCATGTCATCGACGCCGACGCTGTTCAATTCCGGCACGCGTCGTTCGCAATTGTCGAGTTGCTACCTCACCACGGTGGCCGACGATCTCGATGGCATTTACGAAGCGCTGAAAGAAAACGCATTGCTCTCCAAGTTCGCCGGTGGTCTCGGCAACGACTGGACGCCGGTGCGCGCACTTGGCTCGCACATCAAGGGCACCAACGGTAAATCGCAAGGCGTGGTGCCCTTTCTGAAAGTGGTGAACGACACCGCAGTGGCCGTGAATCAAGGCGGCAAACGCAAAGGTGCGGTGTGCGCGTATCTGGAAACATGGCACCTCGATATTGAAGAATTCCTGGAGCTTCGCAAGAATACGGGCGATGACCGTCGCCGCACGCACGACATGAACACCGCCAACTGGATTCCGGATCTGTTTATGCGCCGCGTGATGGAAGCGGGCAACTGGACCTTGTTCTCACCATCGAATTGCCCTGATCTGCACGACAAATTCGGCAAGGCTTTCGAAGAAGCCTATACCGGCTACGAAGCCAAGGCTGCACGTGGGGAAATGAAGTTGTTCAAGACTGTGCCCGCGTTGACGCTCTGGCGCAAAATGCTCTCGATGCTGTTCGAGACCGGCCACCCATGGATCACTTTCAAAGACCCATGCAATATTCGCTCGCCGCAAAATCATATCGGCGTTGTGCATTCGTCAAACCTTTGCACGGAGATCACGTTAAACACCAACGAAACCGAAATCGCTGTTTGCAATCTCGGTTCGGTGAACCTTGTCGCGCACATGAAAGACGACGGCAAAGGCAGCCGCGAGCTTGATCACGCAAAATTGAAGCGCACCATCAGCACCGCAATGCGCATGCTCGATAACGTGATCGACATCAATTATTACGCAGTCAAAAAAGCCCGCGAGTCCAATCTCAAACATCGTCCGGTCGGCCTTGGCATCATGGGCTTCCAAGATTGCCTGCACGAAATTCGTTTGCCATATGCTTCTCAGGCCGCCGTCGAGTTCGCCGACAAGAGCATGGAGGCGGTTTGTTATTACGCATACTGGGCCTCGACCGAACTGGCGCAGGAACGCGGCAAATATTCGACTTACAAAGGCTCACTCTGGGATCGCGGCATTCTCCCGCAAGATTCGTTGAACCTGTTGCGTGAGGAACGCGGCGGCTACGTCGAAGTCGATATGTCATCAAGCATGGACTGGAATCCATTGCGCGCGCGCATCAAGGAATTCGGCATGCGCAATTCCAATTGCATCGCCATCGCGCCGACGGCCACGATCTCCAACATCATCGGCGTATCGGCATGTATCGAGCCGACCTATCAAAACCTGTTCGTGAAATCCAACCTGTCCGGCGAATTCACAGTGGTGAATGATTACCTCGTGCGCGATCTGAAATCGCGCGGTTTGTGGGATGTCGTGATGGTCGCTGACATCAAGCATTTCGATGGCTCGCTCGGCAAGATTGATCGCATCCCGCAGGAGTTACGTGAACTTTACGCGACGGCCTTTGAAGTCGATACCTCGTGGGT
>JANOQY010000186.1:0-3642 GCA_031414995.1 Betaproteobacteria bacterium | reverse complement strand
CTCGGACAAAATTTTTCATCAGGCATCGCATTACTACGCGTTGAAGCACAACGTTAAGAACAAAGCCTACTTTGCGTGTGTATCCGAAGCGACGCGCAAAGATCTGCTCTCTATTTTTCCAGAAGCCGCCGAGCGCGCGGTGACGATCCACAATATGGTTTCGCACCACTATTTTCCGGAAGAATCCTCACCCCAGCGCGTGCCCGAGATTGTGCGGACGAGACTGAATGCCAGTGTGAAGGTTACGTTAGCCAACACCGATACAAAGTCAAGTTTGGCAATAGACGAAGCGCCACCATTAGAGAAAAAAACTGGCGCGACTAATTTTGACTATCTGTTGATGGTCTCGACCATTGAGCCACGCAAGAATCATCTCTCGCTGCTATCGGCGTGGGAGCAGATGCGAACAGAGCATTTTCCTGATCTGAAGTTGGTGATCGTGGGCATGCTTGGCTGGAACTTTGAACCCATCGTCAAGAAATTCAAGACTTGGCAAGAGCGTGGGGAGCTTTTTCTGCTCGAGGATGTGCCCTCGCCTGAGCTGCGCTTGCTTTATCGCCACGCCAGAGCGACGGTTTGCCCGAGCTTTGCTGAGGGCTTTGATTTCTCCGGCGTAGAGGCGATGCGCTGCGGTGGCGCTGTGGTGGCATCTGATATTCCGGTACACCGCGAAATCTATGGCGATGCGGCTGAATATTTCAGCCCTTATTCTGTGGTGGATGTAGCGGGTGCAATTTGCCGCGTGATTGATCCTGCTGAGCCGGCCAGACGCCAAGAATTGATTGAAGTTGGTGCAGGTGTTTCTGCGCGGTATTTGCCGGAAACTATTTTGCCGAAGTGGAAAGAGTTTTTGGATACGCTTGGAAAATAGGGGCTAGTAGGTTCGAAAAAAACGGTCTATGTACAGACCTGTCCGCTGAGAAATATCTCTGTCGTTCATATATCACTGTCATTCAAATATCACTGTCACTTCGAACGTAGCGAGAAATCTGCTTTTTGTCTTGCGTTAACAAAGCAGATTTCTCACCCGATAAAACTGGGTTCGAAATGACAGCTTTAATTTTTTCAGCGAATACTATTTGGTCACTTTTGCTCTGAAAAACTTTGGCCTTTTTGTACGCTAATCACCGCACGCGGTTGCAAACGACACCTTGCGTATCAAATAGTTTGCAACGAGCTCGGCCTGATCGTCCCCAGAAGATTTATTGAATTGCGTTTGCCATTCAGGACTTGGCAAAAAGCTGACGTTCTTGCGCACTTTGAACGCCCCCAAATTCTTCACGTCATTTATGGAATGAACAAATATCCCATCGCAAGATTTTAAGGCCACCCGAATTTCCAGTGACCCTGTTCCTGAAGACAACCTGGCAAGACTTTTCATAGCGTGGCATAAGATGAATACGTGACGATTAAGTTTCTTTTGTCCCGTGATCAGCGTTGCTAATGCATGCCATTCGAACATGCTCTCATCATATTGGATGACCACAACATCAATTGGCGCACTCGATAGTGCCTGATGCAGCTCTGAAAGATCATCGTGTTCGTTGCTGTTCCAAGCGCGAATCACATTTGATCTGTCATTGGCGATATTTTCTTTTGAATGCGGCGCAAATATTGTTGGGGACTTTGGCAGCGCTTCGATGATCCGACGTGTTGTAGCGGCACCCTCGCATTCAATATCCCAGTTCGTTACCCAGCCAATTTTCAACTCGTCGTCAAGCACTTCATTGTCGATACGCGTCAACAGTTCATTGGCCGCGATCACGTGCGCGGCAGAGGCAAGAAACTCGTCGTCCAATTTCTCTGATTTAAGTTCTGAACATGCGGTGAGAAATTTGTCGTAGACAACTTCATGTTCAGCCGACTGGGCGCTTAATCGGGATGGCAAGTCATTTGACGCTTTACTAGCCGCATCATGTCGGCGCTCAAAAAATTCAATTGCCCGCTTAGCCGACAGCGCCCAGGAAAAACTCTTCGCGCGTTCCAGCCCGTGCCTGCTCAATTCTTCTTGGAGCGCGTTATTACTTAGCACCGCTGCAATCTTTGCTGCAATGTCATCGACATCTTCCGGATCGAACAGCGCATCTGCTCGGGCAATTACCTCTGGAATACTGGTTCGATTGGAGCCTATTGTCGGCACACCACAAGACATCGCCTCCAGTACTGGAAGACCAAAGCCCTCGCGCAACGATGGGAAAACAAACAGCGCGCAGAGATTGTAGAAGGCGACTAAATCAGCGTCAGTCACATGCCCGACAAAAACCAAGTCTTGTTCTTTCAACCCATGCTCTGTCGCAATATTTTTTAGACGCGATAGCTGACGAGCTTCACCTTTGCCAATGATGACGAGTTGATACTGGTCGCGTATCGCCGCAGGTACTTTTGCAAATGCTTTCACGAGCCGCTCATGATTTTTGCGGACATCAAAGCTACCGGTAAACATCAGAAACGGTTTTTCAACGCCTGATTTGGAAAGTAGTTGATTCTTTGTAGCTGCATCAACCTTCAGCGGTACAAATAGACTATCGACCGCAGATGAAATATTGACGATTCGGTCGGCCGGGATATCGGTGTGCTCCAACGCCTCGGCCCGCGAAAACTCGGATATTGAGACAAGCATGCCTGCACGCTTGAGACCTTCAAACTTGCGCAGGTAATGGTCTGACAACATCTGGTTGGTTAGGTAGGTCTTCTGCTCAAGATAGGGGATCAAATCATAGAGCGTCACTGCTGTGCGCTCTGCGGGAAACAACATTCCCACAGATGTAACGACATCCTCGCCCGCGCCTTCGAACAGACTCGCAATGTGCAGCACGTCAGGGTTGATTTCAGCAATATGCTTTTCACGAATGAGCTCCGCCATCCGTGTATGGGCGGGCAAGTCATTTTCTGCCGCTACATACGCGGGCACGTTGAAGGTCAGAATATTTTGCTGCGGTATCAAGCTGGCAAATTCAGCACGAATAAAATTCTCGTTGGGCAGCCGACTATTTAGCAGCAGGCAAATTTCATGGCTAGTGCCTAGCTGCAACATCGCCTTTGCGAGCGACATCGAATAGCGGCCAATGCCGCCGAAGCGACTACCGGATTGGCAGCCTTGAAGGTCAATCAGAATTCGCATCCTTGTCAATGTCACTCGCTACCGCTTCCGTTTTAACGCGACCGCAGCCAGCGGCCTTGCCCATTCCGGTGTCTCGGCTAGCTCGGCGATGGTGGTAATCACCACCCCATGTTCGATCCGGAGAACGAGCCGCGGCATAGGTTGTTTTCCGGCTTGCGGGTCTGCATCAACGCTGTTGTCGAAGACCCGCAAGGAAGTCAGGTGGGGCATAAGCTTTATCAAATTGAGGCGGCTGTGTTCGAAGCGTCGGCGGATATCCTGTTCCGGTATGTCGTGCCCGCCGCGCGCGACGCGGGCGCGGACTCGCTCGATGTGCTGCGCGGCGCTCGCGAGCCCGGCGTACCAGACATGAACCTCAAATCCCGCCCCGGCTGCTTGAATTAATAATTCGGTCATTGTCTTCGCACCCAGCGTCGTTTCAAAAGCGAAATCCTTTCCTTCGCGGATGGCGCGCTCCAGCATCAGCTTGCCGTTCTGCCACGCAACGGCGTTTGCTTGAGTCTGCGACAATTGGGGATTGG
>JANOQY010000185.1:0-2078 GCA_031414995.1 Betaproteobacteria bacterium | reverse complement strand
CGGCAGCGCGCTCGCTCCGCGTGCCAAGCTTGTTTCAAGCCCCGATGTGCCTGAGACTGAAAAACTCTCGTGGCTGGTATTGGGACGCGGTCTTGAAAGCTCCAGCAAGGCCGATTTCAGCTTGCTATCCGCAGCGGCCAGCGGTCTGCTGGGAAGTGGTCAGGCGACATCCATTCAGGCCAAGATTGCAGGTGCGCTCGGCGTTGATGAATTCGGTATCTCGCCGCCGAGCGCGGGACAGGGTGGATTGCTCACGGTGGGCAAGCGCCTTTCTTCGCGTCTTTTCGTGGTTTACGAGCAAGGATTGGGCAAGGTGTCCAACATCATCAAGGTGCGCTATACGCTTTCAACGCGCTGGTCAGTGCAGGCGCAGGCAGGGTCGGAAAGTGCGGTTGATGCGCTGTATACGTTTTCGTTTGATTGAGGCGACTTAGTGCGTATTTGCGTAATCACGTAATCAAGCATCCGAAATGGGCAATTGACGGCGATGAATGCGGGGCAGATACTATTTCGCGTGGCGCTGTTTGGTAATCGAAAATGCGACCCACAGATGAGGAGACGTCGATGGAAAAATTATTCGTACTCTGCACGTCTACATTGCTGCCAATCCTGCTCGCTGCTTGTGCAAGCGCACCTTTAGCGCAAAATCCCAACCACCTGTTCGACGACAAATTATTTTCCCCGCCAACCGAACGCATCAACGCAGATGACGTGTTTGCCGTCAGCGATGCAATGAGGCGGTATTTGAGAACGGAGATTGCTAGCCAGTTACAGGTGAAGGGGACGCAGCAGGGCCTTATCGATGCGCTCAATAGCAAGAATCAGCTCAAGATCGAATACGATTCCGCGACAACACGAAATGCCGCACAGGCGTTCGATGCACGCGCGGGGAATTGCCTCTCACTGGTCATCATGACCGCAGCGCTTGCCAGGGAACTTGGCATGTCGGTTCACTTCCAGAGTGTTTTTGTCGATGAGACCTGGAGCCGTGGCGGTGGGCTTTTTTTCAATATCGGGCATGTCAACCTCACAGTCGGCAAACGCACGCACGACATCAAAAGCCGGATCGACGATAACGTGATGACCACGATCGACTTCAATCCGCCATTGGAGAACAAGAGTTACCACACGTGGGCCATCAGCGAAAAAACCGTGTTGGCCATGTTTATGAATAATCGCAGTGCTGAGGCGCTCGCCCGCGGGCACATTAGTGACGCGTACTGGTGGGTGCGTGAGGCGATCAGGCAGGACTCGAATTTCCTGAGCGCCTACAACACGCTCGGTGTGGTTTACCGTCGCTTTGGTAACCCCGGTGCGGCTGAGGAGGTCTTCAACTATGCGCTGCTACGCGACCCGGTGAACACGCAGATCATGTCCAACCTCGCGATGGTGCTCAAGGATGCCGGTCGCGTCGCTGAATCTAAAGTGCTGACCGATAAAGTTGAACGCAAACAGCCTTATGCGCCCTTCCATTTCTTCAGCCTCGGCACCGAAGCCATGCGCGTTGGCGATTTCCGCACCGCTCGGGACATGTTCATGCGTGAGATTGCGCGCGATCCATACAACCACGAGTTTCATTTTTGGGTCGCGGTGGCGTTCGCCCGACTCGGCGACATGGCGCAATCAAAACAGCATCTAACCACAGCAATGAATTTCAGTACTACCCGCCGCGAACACGATCTATATGCCGCCAAGCGTGACCGGATGCAGGCGGTCAACTAGCTCAGCTCAGCGCTATCGATTTCACGTTTCGCCGCTTCGCCATCAACCACAGCACCGCGAGCACCGCGATGAGCAAAAATGGCATCGCCACGTAATTCAACATTACCCAGCCGTTTGCTTTCAGCAGCAAGCCCGACGCGAGTGAGGATGTGGCCGTGGTGCAAAACACGAGCAGGTCATGGAAACCCTGCGCCTTGGCCTTTTCCTGCGGGAGATAGCATTCGGTGAGAAGTGTGGAGCCGCCCACAAACATGAAGTTCCAGCCGAGGCCCAGCAATACCAGTGACCACCAAAAGTGCGCGACGCTGATGCCGGAAAGCGATACGGCCAAACAAACACCCATCAGCGCCACACCG
>JANOQY010000184.1:0-12708 GCA_031414995.1 Betaproteobacteria bacterium | reverse complement strand
TTCTGTATCTGGATGATGATGAGTCGCTGGTGTTTCTGGTCAAGCGGTTGCTGGAGCGGCGTGGTTATCGGATCAGTGGGTATATTGATCAGCGGGCGGCGTTGGCGGCGTTGCGGGCAGAACCGGCGTCGTTTGATTTGGTGGTGACCGATTACAACATGCCGGGTTTGTCGGGCTTGGATGTGGCGCGGGAGGTGCGGGCGATCCGGGCGGACTTGCCGGTGGCGATCGCGTCGGGCTTTATTGATGAGACCTTGCGGGCGCAGGCCGGTGGTGCCGGTGTGCGTGAGTTGATCTTCAAGGCCAATGCGGTCGAGGATCTTTGTGAGGCTTTCGTGAGATTGGTGCAGACGGCGCAACGTTCAGCAGGGAAGTAGCCGTGCGAGCGCTGCGGCGTGTCGCCATATGTTCAATGTTTTTTACAAGCCAGCTCTGAAAGCGCCACGCTCGGACTGCCATCCTCGATAAGCTGCCATGCACTATCAACCATTCCAAACTTGATAACGCTACCGGCGCCCATCCTGCCCGAGTACATCGACAGAAAAAAAACCCTCATCAGTCGTCTGGCGCATTCAAGTTCAATTTCAGCCTTCATTGAACGATAGGCACTATTTTCAATCGTCCCTGCCTTGTTCGCATCCACCAGTACCAACACTTTCACAGTGTTGCCGTTTCGGCGAATTGAGGCTGGAGAAAAATAGACAGTGTCACCATTACTGTCGACATCTGACCTCTCCCAAGCCGCCAACACATGGCCGCTCACGCTGGACAAAAGCATGACTAATATCAGCTTGCGCATATAAAACTTTCAATTCTGTAGTGGAGGCGAGTGCTGACCGCAAGGACTCGACAAGAGGTGCGCGCTCAACACGGTTGTCGGCACTTTGCAAATATTCTTTAGGTAGCGCCAATCAGTCAGAGACCTGAGTCTCAACGCGTGGCGTGACCTACAGAATGTCGCCTCTGCGCCGTAAATAATAATACTGGCAGCTTGTATGTCCGCGAAGCGGAAGCGCAGTAGCGGCCTGCTGCATGCGACGCTCAGACCATGATTACGATACGACTGAAAACCAGCGGCACGTTCACGCAGCCTTTTAAGCGAACACACTTGACGGCAATGCATCATGCCCAATGACGAATCAGTATTATTCGGCGCACTCTCGTGGACTGCGCTCACGCCCGGTCTTTCGTGGCCGATCCCACACCATTATCGCGTGGTTGATTCACCCGGCCCCGGCGAGCGGCGTGAGCAGCGCGGTATGGTGGAAATGCGGGACGGTCGCAATATCGTCGGCAACGTACTCGGGCTCGATACCGATGCATCTACACTTTCATTTCAGGCCGACACGGGACAGGGGCATAACGACACGATCAAACAGACGATTGCCTTTGCGGATTTCAAAAGTCTGCATTTGACGACTACTGTATTGCTGGAATGGCTGGCTCCACCCACTGGCGGTATCGAAACTTATCCCGGCAAGGGACGGTATAAGTGCACCGTACGTTTCAAAGATGGCAGCAATTTTTCTTGCGCCACTATCGGCATCGTAGAACGCAAAGCTGGCCTCTTTCTGTTCATTTTTAGCGATGCCAGCAATGTCGCGCGCTGGTTCATTCCGGCTGAGAGCATCGACAGCTATCAGACTGGCGATCCACTAGGAAAAACATTGGTGGATCGCCAAATTCTGCTGCCGGTCGTCGTTGATGCGGGCTTGGAGAAACAGCAGCAATTGCGCAATGCCAAGCTCGGCGATTACCTGATGCAGCAACACATCATCACCCCGGAATTGCTCGAAGCTGCATTGCAAAAACAAAAAGGCATGTGCCATCTGCGGTTGGGTGATGTGCTGGTACAAAGCAAACTGATCACGCCGCTGCAACTTGATCAGGCACTGGCCACGCAGGCGCGCGACCGCAAAATTCCGCTCGGTGAAATTCTGGTCGAAATGGGCGCGGTAACCAAGGAAATCATCAAGCGTGCGCTGGTTGAAAAACTCGGTGTGCCCTTGGTGAACCTGCGCAAATTCCAATGCCAGCCGAATGCAATCAAGGCGATTTCGTCAGAACTGGCGCATAAGCATGCGGCGTTGCCGCTTTACGGGACCGCCACGCGCATGGCTGTAGCGCTGGAAAATCCGATGGACTGGAAGGTGTTGCAGGAATTGGAATTTTTCTGCAACCGTAAAATCGATCCGGTACTAGCCGGTCGTGATGATTTGCTGCGCGGAATCCAGCAGTACTATGGCTCGTCCGGAGGACAGAGCAATATCTCCGAGCTCGTGGCTGAATTAGGTGGCGACGAATCTGCGCTTGAACTGATGCCCGGTGAGGCCATAACGGAATCAGACAATACGCTGGTTCGGCTGGTCAACAAAATCATTCTGGATGCAATCGAGCGGGGCGCGTCCGATATCCACATTGAATCCACCGCCAGCGACAAGCCCGGCAAGGTGCGCTTTCGCAAGGACGGCGCAATGGAGTTTTACACGCTGGTGCCGCCGAACTTCCGTGCGGCACTGATCTCGCGCATCAAGATCATGGGCGAACTCGATATTTCCGAGAAACGCCGCCCACAGGACGGCAAAATCAAGTTCGAAGATTTTGGTCCTGCACGCGTTGAGTTACGCGTGCTGACCATCCCCGCCGCCAATGGCGTGGAAAACGTCGTGATGCGTATCCTGACCTCACCAAAAGCACTGTCACTGGAAAAAATCGGACTCGCACCGCATATCCTCGCCGAATTAAAGCGTCTGGTAGTAAAGCCGCATGGCCTCCTGTTTGTGTGCGGACCTACAGGCTCAGGAAAAACGACCACATTGCATTCACTGTTGGCGCATGTAAACACCCCAGAGCGCAAAATCTGGACAGCAGAAGATCCTGTCGAAATTACGCAGGATGGTCTTTGTCAGGTGCAGGTAAATGCGAAGATCGGATTGACGTTTTCTGAAGTGCTGCGCAGCTTTATGCGTGCTGATCCGGACGTCATCATGGTGGGTGAAACTCGCGACGCCGAAACAGCCGCGACCGTGATCGCCGCTTCGTTGACCGGGCATCTGGTGCTCTCGACAATGCATACCAACAGCGCAGTGGAAAGTGTGGTCAGGCTGCTGGATTTGGGACTGGACCCATTCAACTTTGCCGATGCCATGCTTGGCATCGTCGGCCAGCGATTGGTGAGGCGATTGTGTACAGCCTGTCGTGAGCCGTACCGGGCAAGTGATCTGGAAGTTGACGCGCTCGCCGAAGAATACTGCGACGGCACCACGCTCGTTGCGGCAGAGGTGGTTGGCAACTGGCTCACCAGACACAGCAATGGCATTGAGGGAGATGGTCTGACGCTGCATCGCGCCGCAGGATGTGAACACTGTGGTCAAACCGGCTACAAGGGGCGACTGGGCCTGCACGAATTGCTGGTCGGCTCGACGGCCATCAAGAAGAAAATTCACGCCAAAGCCAGTGTTCACGAGCTGACACAAATCGCAGTGGAAGAAGGTATGCGCAGCATGAAACAGGACGGAATCGAAAAAGTTTTACAGGGCCACACCGACATGAAGCAAGTACAGGCTGGCTGCGTATAAGGGAGCAGCAGCAGATGTCAACGCACGAAAACCTGATGTTGATGTTGACACCGGGGCACTTATGCAGCGTTGGCGACCGGCTCGGTTTCAACTGCGGGTGTTTCGCCAATCACTGGCTTGCGTAGCGCACTGATGCCGAATTCTGTTTTGGTAAGCAACACGTGCGTATCGATAATCGTCTCAACATCCTTCAAAACTTGATCCACCAAGCCAGCCTCCATGGCGGGCACATGTTCGATCATCGCCGCCGCATGCCAACACCCCATCGCGACGCAGGCCGTATTCAGGCTTTCGAGTTTAGTGCGTGCGCCTGCGACATCTCCGCTGGCCAATTGTTCGCGCACCAATGGCCTCGCAGCAGCGAGTTGATCCTTGAGTGCCTCAAAGTATCCGAGCAATTGCTCAAGGGAAACGTGTAGACGCTTCTTCGTAGCCGATGGCTGCTCGCAGTATCGATCACGGATGCCGCGAAATATTTTTTCCAGACTGGAGCGGGCCTTGTTGAGATTAAAGGGTTTGAGCATGTAGCTGGTGACACCAGACGCGATGGCTTGCTCGATCGTTTGGCGGTCCGTTGAGGCGGTGATAAAAACGAAGGGGACGGTAGCCAACGCGTGGCGGGCTTTGAATCGTTGCAACAGTTCCATGCCCGACATGCCTGGCATACGCATATCGCAGCAACACAGTACCGGGAACAATCCTTTTTCGATTGCCTCCCAGGCAGCATTGCCATCGGCTGCCTCGATGATTTCAACGCGTTCAAATCGCTGCAATAAATCTACCAATAGCATCCGTTGCATCGCATCATCATCAACAACCAATACCTTCATGTGGGCCTCGCTGGTGTATGCACGGAAGCAGGCGCGGTCGGCGTGCGTGCATTGATGTTCAGCGCCAGATGCGTGGCAGTCTGCTGTGACGCTTGCTCGTCTTGTCCGACAAAGGTCTCGCTCTCGTCGCCTTTGCCGTCGCACGACGCTTTCGATGAACCCAACTCTGCGCCAAAAGCCTGATTCCGTCCGTGCTCTTTCGCGAAGTAAAGTTGCGCGTCGGCCCCGCGCAATAGCGCTTCAGCGCACCCTTTCTCGACATCGTGCACACTACACACGCCGAGACTCACTGTAACGACCGGCGCCACAGATGAATCAGCGTGTTCAATTTGTTGCGCAAGCACCTGCTGTCCAAGTCCTTCTGCAACGATCATCGCACCCGCGAGCCCTGTATCCGGTAACAAACACACGAATTCCTCGCCGCCGTAACGAGCAATCATGTCGCCGGGCCGTTTGACATGATTCTTGAGCGTGGCCGCCACACGCCGCAGACAGTCGTCCCCCGTCTGATGACCATAGCGGTCGTTAAAGCGCTTGAAGAAATCCACATCGAGCAGCACCACGCTCAGCGGAGCACAGTTGCGCGCGGCGCGATTCCATTCAGTGTTGAGCCGTTCGTCGAAGTAGCGCCGGTTATGCACACCGGTCAGGCCATCGATGTAAACCCATTGTCGTAACAGATCCGACTGCGCCTTCAATGTCAGATGGGTTTTGGCGCGGGCACGCACGATTTTCGGGTTAATTGGTTTGGAAATGAAGTCCACCGCACCGACCTCCAGTCCAAGCGTCTCGGCTGCTTCGTCTGACTGGGCGGTAACAAAAATGACCGGGATGTCGCGCGTGGCCTGATCGCCTTTGAGTCGACGACATACCTCGTAGCCGTCCATGCCAGGCATCATCACATCAAGCATCACCAGATCGGGTTGCTGGTTCGCGCAGATTGCCAGTGCCTGTTCGCCGCCGGTCGCCATGAGCACTTGGTGATCCGCTGAGAAGGCTTGATAAAGTGCTTGAATGTTAAGCGGCTGGTCGTCCACCACCAGCAACTTTGGGCGGCGCGCGGGCTGGTCCGCAATACCGACGAGTAAATTCGTCTCGGCAGAAGATAGCGCGTTCATGCGGGTTGTCCCTCCATCAATTCGTTAGTCAGTTCGTGACACAGGCACCGCGCGCGCTCAAAATCCAGCGCGCTGATCGCTTCGTCCATTGGTTTAAGTTGTTTGCCCAACGAGCCACCAAACCGCTGCATCAAGCCGATCATTGTGTCGGTCGCGGCCATGTCCGCGTTTTGCAATTGCGTGGTGATCGCCCGCAATGCCGCCAGTGCAGCACCGGTATCGAGAGGCATCGTCGGTGTGGCAACCGGAGCCTCTGCGACATGCAGTGCCTGCAAGAGCCCCACCAAAGCGGGATGCGAGGCGGCAATACAAGAGGAAATCTTTCTTAACGTTGCGCCAGCTGTAGCCGTATCTGGTTTGGCGCCCAGTTGTTTCTCAGCAATGGCCGCGTCGGTCGCAAGCGCAATGGCACCCAAGGTTGCTGCCTGACCTTTGAGTGTGTGCAGCAGACGAAGGGCGGTCTCTACGTCGTCTGCTGCAACATAGTTCGACAGTTGCAACGGCATGGCGGCGAGTTCTTTGACGAAGATATCCAGCATGCGCCGGTATAGCCCGGGATTATCGCCAAGCCTGTTCAATGCAGCGGCGATGTCAACGCCCGCAGTAGTGGCAGCTTCACTGACGCCGACGGACAGAGGCAACTCCACGCGAGACGTAATTTCGATGTCGGCCTCATGCCAACCTGCATATTTGCGCAGCATGCGCACCAGATGATTGAGGTCGAACGGTTTGCCCACATGATCGTTCATACCCGCTGCCAGGCAGGCCTCGCGGTCTGATGCCATGACGTTAGCCGTCATCGCCACGATCGGTAGCGTCTGCATGCCAAGTTCCTGACGGATCCGGCTGGTTGCGGTAAAACCGTCCATCACTGGCATCTGCAGGTCCATCAGCACCACATCAAACACCAACTCAGCAGTGGCCACTGCATCGACCGCCTCCTGTCCGTGATTGGCGATTTGCACAATGGCACCCTCATCCTCGAGCAACTCGCGCGCGACCTGCTGATTATTGAGATTGTCCTCAGCAACCAGCAACCGCATGCCGAGCAAACGCTGACCCTTGTTGGCGACCCCGACGCGCGAAGGATGCGGATGCTCGCGGTTAGAGCGTGCATCCACGACAGCGTCGAAGAGCATCGATGCGGTGACCGGCTTGACGAGGAAGCCGTCGAGCAATGCCTGATCAGCTTCACTGCGCTTGGACAGCATCTCCCGATCATGGGCCGTGACCATCACAACGACAGGGGCCTCACCGCTCAGCCCAACTTCGCGGATGCGACGGCTGGTTTCCCAGCCGTCCAAACCTGGCATCTGCCAATCGACAAACACCGCTTGGTAATTGACGCCATTCGCAGTCTGATTCTGCAACAGCTCCAGCGCTCGCTCTCCACTCTCGGCAACGTCAACTTTCCAGCCGAGTGACTGTCCCATGCGTTCCAGCACTTCACGCGCCGTTGGATTGTCGTCGACGACGAGGGCGCGCAACGACGGCATGTCTGGAGCCATCGCACGTGCCTGGTCGATATCGTTAGCATCACCTTCGCCGCCAACGACCACTGGCAAGTCGATGGAAAAATGGAACCGGCTACCCTTCCCCAGTGCGCTGTCCAGCTTGAGCTCGCCACCCATCAATCCAACGAGGCGCTGGCTGATGGCCACGCCCAATCCTGTGCCCCCAAAGCGGCGTGTGGTGGAAGCTTCCGCCTGCGTAAAACCACTAAAGATGCGCGCCTGATTTTCAGGCGCGATGCCGATGCCAGTATCGCGTACGCCAAATTGCAACAAAACTGTTGATGCGTCACGGTGCACCACCGCAAGCGACACCACTACTTCGCCTTCGGTGGTGAACTTGATCGCATTGCCTGTGAGATTAATGAGCACCTGTTGTAGCCGCATGGCGTCGCCCATCAGATGACGTGGCAGTGCCGGGTCAATGTCGAACAACACCTCGACATCCTTCGTGCCAACGTTCGCCGACAAAATGACTGATAAATCGCGTAACAACTGATCAATGCGAAAGGGCTGCGGGTCAAGCGTCATCTTCCCTGCCTCGACTTTGGAAAAATCAAGGATGTCGTTAAGCAGCCCCAGCAAAGAACGCGCCGCGCCCTCGGTCTTGCTCGCGTAATCAGCCTGACGTGACGTGAGATCGGTCTTGCGCAGCAATGTCAGCATGCCGAGAATTGCGTTCATGGGTGTGCGAATTTCGTGGCTCATATTGGCCAGAAACTGACTCTTGGCGGTGGTGGCTGCCTCGGCTGTGGTTTTGGCTTCCTGCGCCTGCTCACTCGCCCGAACCAATTCGGTGATGTCGATGCGAAAGCCAACAGTGTGCCCGTCGGGCATTTTTCGCTCGATGACACGCAGGCTGCGCCCGTCATCAAGCCGCTGCACCAGCGTGGAGTTGCCGTCACGATGCACGGCCATCCGTTCAGCCACCCACTCGTCGATGCGCCCGACGGCGCCCGGTCGCTGGCCGCGTTCGGCGCTTTTCCGGATCAGTTCCTCGAACGAAACACCGGCCACCATCAATTCGGCCGTGGCGGCAAAAATCTGTCGGTACTTGTCGTTGCAAAACACCAACCTGTCATCCGGATCAAACAACACGAAAGCTTCGTCGATGGCGTCAATGGCACCGCGCAACAGTTGTGCACTTCGCTGGGCCTCGGCCTCGGCCTGGCGACGAGCACTGATGTCGGTATAGGTCGACACGAAGCCACCTGCCGGCATCGGACCGCCGCGAATTTCAAGCGCCATGCCGTCCGGACGAACGCGCTCAAACTGATGCGACAACGAAGTTGTGCGCGCGCGATCAACGATTACCTGTACCGTGGCCTCGACGTTTCCTTCGCCGTATTCACCACGCGCGGCGTTGAACCGGATGATGTCCTCAAAGCGAGTCGGGGGCTTATCAAATAGCGTGTCCGGGAGACTGAGTAATCGGCGAAATTGTGCGTTCTCGGCCACAAGGTTCAAGTCAGCATCAAATACACTCAATCCACAGGGCAGGTTTTCGAGCACGCTGCTTAACACTTCATTTTGGCGCCGTAGCTCGGCCTCCATCGCACGCATCGCGACTTGTGCTTGTTTGCTGGCGGTGATCTCGCTACCAATCTCCATAAAGCCAACGAGCAGCCCCTGCGCATCGTGCAACGGCTGGAACTCGGCATCAACCCAATACTCATGCCCGTCTTTGGCACGGTTTAGCAATTCGACGCGACAACCGATACCGACGGCGGCGGCTTCCGCCAATGATTTCTCGGCCAGATCGGTTTTGCCGCTGGACAGCAGTTGCGCAAAGGTCTTGCCGCAAGCGTCATCGAAGGTATAGCCGCTGATACGCGTGAATCCCTCGTTCACCCAAGTAATCCGTAATTCGCGATCAGTGATCGATACGGCGTTCGATGTGTGTTTAACCACCTGCGCCAGCCGACTCAAATCTGCTGTCATGTGCCGGGCCAGGGCTTCCGCACGGCGGCGTCCCGACCCCTGCTGCCACTGCAGCATGGCAAGCATGGCGCTGGCCAGCAAACCACCGGCGAAGACCCACCAGGGCAACGAGCTGGCCGCAGGTGAACCGGCGCGCGGTGTACTGTGTAGGATTAACGTGAACTCCCGGCCTAACAGCCGTAGCGCACGCGTCGCCTTCAACCGACGACTCTGCGACGCCCCACCCGACAAGCCGCCGGGGTGTTCATCATCACCTTTGGCGTCTGAACGCGAGGTGCCTTCGTTTCTAACGCCTTCCGCGTGGAAGAACTCGAACGTTACACGCCCGGTGGTCACGTCATGAACGTCCGCAAGCAACTCGGAGATAACGATCGGCGCATACAGAAGTCCGACTAACGCCGCCCGCCGCTCAGCGGCATTACCCGGTTTTGATCCATTGGCATAAACAGGTACATAAAGCAGCACACCCGGCATGCGGCGCTGGTCCTGCACCAATGTGATTTCAGCGGTGACCGCCGGCTGGCCCGTATCGACCGCGAGCTGTGCCGCCTTGCGACGGCGCGCCTCTGAGCCGACGTCCAACCCCTGGGCACCGGCATTGGCGGCGACCGGATCGATAAATTTGATGACGTACAGGTCATCGTGGTGCTTGTCTTCCAGCTGACGAATCGTGAACTGGGGCGCTCCATCGGCGCGCTCACTCGCAACGAAAGCGTCTACGTTCTGGCGCAACACCCGCTGAATAAAACCGAATCCGCGTACGCCAGGAAACTCGCCTTCCAAGTCGCGTGATTCAACGTACTGACGAAACTGCGCACGTGTCAGGCCTTGGGTTTTGCTTGCTGCGTATGCTCCCCTGACACCGTTGAGCCCATAGACGGGTCGATAAAAAAGCCGTGTCACGTCTTCGGACACTCTTTCCACACTGTGCTGGAACGCAGTCTCAGCCTCAATCTCGATGTCGCGCTGCACCCACCAGCCAGCGGCGGCAGCGGCGCAAAACCCCAGCGCGAACACTACTGCCGGTACAGCAACACCAGAATACCAATCACTTTTGCGCCAGAACATGGTGGAAAATTCCTTTTTTCGTCGGCACAGACCTGCTCGGAATTCGCACGCACTGCGCCTGAACGCATTGTGCTGAGGGTCACGCGCGCGCAATGCCTGAAAAAGACTGGCAATTGCCCCCTTTTTCATAAACATCCCGATGCTGGCGACGACCGGATGTTGGTGGAGTCATGGCACCAAGGGGCATCATCACGCGCTTCGTGAGCAGCCTAAACTTTGGTAATTAATGGCCGTTAACTAAGTAGTGTTTGCGCATCCGGATCGGCATGTCCGGGTTGGCCACCCGGACGCACCGAAGGCACCGGTTTGCTGCAGACACTCTCGCTCGTATTTAACCTGCAACAGGCGAGCTTGATGCCGATCCGAAAAACAGCTGAAAACCAACCGAGCACGATATGTTAACTGGAACAAATACAGCGCCGCCAGAGCATCACGTATCGCCTGATCAGTTGCATATTGGCTTGTATGTCTACGTTGATCTTCCCTGGTTTCGCCATCCGTTTACGACAAACAGTTTCAAGATTTCATCTGAACATCAGATTCAAGAACTGCGCGCACTCAAGAAGTCGCGCTTTCGCTGCGACGCGCGCCTTAGCGAAGGGCGGATGGAAAACGCGGGTCCTGCCAGCACGCTGGCGACCGATGCGCCTTCCACCGAGACTATCCCGGCGAGCAAAAATCTCCCCGAGCCGACAGTCACTGAGATAGATCCGCGCATCCAGCAACTCCGTGATTACCGTAAAGCGGTCACACGAACAGAGAAATCGTTTGTAAAAGCAGTCGGCGTCATGCGCAGACTCAACCGTAGCCTTATTCTGGGTTCCAGAGCTGCCGCAGATGAAACGCACGGGCTGGTTGACCAGATGGTGACTGTTTTTCTCGAACATCCCAGCGTGACTCTGCACGTTATGAGCGAAAATTGCGGCGGGGATGAGGTCTACGATCATCGACTTAACGTCTGTGTCACCTGTTTGATGCTGACAAGAGGCCTCAACCTTACCCGCGAGCAAGCGCGATTGCTTGGCGCAGGCGCGCTATTGCATGACATTGGCCTGATTGATACCCCCGACCACGTGCTCAAGCGACACCCCTCAGCGCAAATCGCGCCAGAGGGGGAGTTACAGGCGAAACACATTGCCAATGGAATAAATATAGGCAGGCAACTGGGATTGGCCCCCGAGGCGCTTTCGATTATCGCGCAGCACCACGAGTTGGCAGATGGCTCTGGATATCCGGGCGGCCTCAAACTTGAGCAGATCGCACCGCTCGCACGGATTGTCTCACTCGTCAATTTTTACGACAATTTATGCAACCCGGTCAATGCCGTGCAGGCAATGACGCCACACGAGGCGTTAGCGTTTATTTATGCGCGGCTGCAGAATAAGTTTGATGCGCGTATTCTTCAGGTCATGATTCGTGCGTTGGGCGTTTATCCGCCGGGCTCGGTGGTCAAGCTTTCCAACGATGCGATTGCCATCGTGGTCTCAGTCAATCCGCACAAACCGTTACTGCCTTGGGTAATGGTCTATGATGCCGCCGTTCCCAGAAAAGACGCTTGCATGCTGAATCTGGAGTCGGAGGATGGGGTCAGTATCAGCAAATCCATTCGGCCGGCGCTGCTGCCCGCCACCGTTTACAGCTACCTGAGCCCGCGAAAGCGAATCACATATTTCTTTGACGGCGGAACGCTGAACGGCAGTGGGCAAAAATGAGCAATGCGCATGAGGCCGCATTGCTCAACAACAGCAACGGAATATTGTTGCTCGTTGACTCAGTGTCACTTGCCATTCGTGAAGTAAGCAAACCCACGCTCAGGCTACTTGGCTACCGCCGCGAGGAATTGCTTGGGCGGCCGATCACAGACATCGAATGCTCTCTGTCTGACGCATTTTTCTGGGACGCAATACTTGAAGGCGGCCCGGCTGGTGCGCAAAACGCCGAGGGCAGTTATCGATGTGCGGGTGGCACCGTTTTATCTGCAACCAAAACCGTATCACGTGTCGCCAGCGATGCCGGTGAGTGGCTGGTTGTCAGCGCCGAGCCGATAGTGCAAGGGCATAGCCTTGAAGACCAGCTTGCCTCAGTCGCGGCACTCTTGCGCGCGACACTGGAGGCAACTGCGGACGGCATTCTTCTGATGGATCGCACGGGTACGATCGTCAACATGAACCGCAGGTTTTCGCGGATGTGGGGATTGCCAGAAGAAATACTTCTTGAGCGCGATGACCGTGTCGTATTCAGCTTTATGGCCGGATTGTTTCCTGATCCGATTACCTATCTGGAAAGTCTGGCCGATATTGCGCTGGATGCCGGTGATGAGACTTTTGATCTCTTGCAGCTCGCCGACGGTCGCTGCTTTGAACGCAAGTCGATGCCCGTGGGACTTGGCGCACGAATCTTTGGCAGAGTTTTTTCATTCACCGACATCACCTCCCGCAAGCAAGCCGAGCTGGCACGGGCCTCGCTGGAGGCACAGCTACGGCAATCACAGAAGATGGAAGCCATCGGCACCCTGGCCGGGGGCATCGCCCACGACTTCAACAACATCCTGGCCACCATCCTGGGCAACACCGAGCTGGCCCGCCAGGACGCCGGCAGCACCCCCCAGGCAATAGAGAGCCTCGACGAAATCCGCAAAGCCGGCACCCGCGCCCGCGATCTG
>JANOQY010000183.1:0-4931 GCA_031414995.1 Betaproteobacteria bacterium | reverse complement strand
TAGTGAAATTTCTCATCGCACACCGCGAGAAAAGCATTGAAATCCAAGGCGTCAAGCATCATGCAGGAACGGTATATAAGCTCTGCAACCATTACCCGTACGTCTGCCGTGTTTATTTTTTCGACCGGTTCCATCAGGCGGCTTCGATATTGTTGTCGCCGTACGGATCGAACGGTTTTCTGTCCATCCGACGGCCCCACTCGGCATAGAAATGGCGCATGCCACCTTCATCGTGGATGGTCATGTTCTCTTCGCGACCGTGAATCACCCATTTGCTGTCGGTGCGCTCACGCATCGCCATCCCTTGCCCGTGTACGCCCAATAAATCCTCGTGCAGATTGCGACCAAACGGTCCCCAGATGGTGTTGTGATCACGCACCCGTTCCGCGCGTTGCGCCGGTGTGTCGCTCTTTAAACCAAGGCCACGAAATTCGATGAGCAATTTATTGGGGCCAGCCGGAATGGCGGTGTCCATCCGCAATACCGAGGTTCGGAGGTTGAAAGTCATGCCGGGGAAAATATCGATCAGTATCCATCCGCCCGGTGCGAGACCCGGCCAGCCAACTTTCCGCTCCGCGCCGCCGTCATACGCGTCGTATTTGATTGACATCGAGCCGACGGAGGCGTGGCCATTCTTGTAGCCGGTGTACTTGCGGTCGAAGTAGCCAGGCTGAATCATGCCGGTGGCGCGATTAAAGTAGTGAATGTAATCGTGATAGAACTCGCTGTTGGTGTCGTGCCACAGCTTGTAATTGGTATGAACCACTGCCTTGTGATAATGGAAGACTTCCAGTTCCATGCCTAGCGATTCATCGAGTAACTCCATTGCCGGGCCGATAAACTCTGCCAGTGAAGGCGCTGAATCATCGATATTGACCCAGACGAACCCACCGTAGCCGGTGTCAGCGCGCACTTCGCGAAGGCTGGCATCAGCCGGGCAAAAACGATCCTGATAGCCTTGTTTGCCGCGAGTGATATCAGTACACGCGCCCTTGGTGTCAAATGTCCAGGCGTGAAAAATGCATGTAATGCGCTTGGCATTGCCGACTGGCTCGTACAAAAGTGTGTTGCCGCGGTGTGGGCAGATATTATAGAAGCTGCGTACTTTCAGATCTTCGCCGCGTACGACGATCAATTCTGCACCGCCGGGGTGATGGAAGGTGCGATAGTCGAAGGCATTGGGGATTTCACTTTCGTGGCAGGCGATGATCCAAACCTTGTTGAATATTTTTTCCTGCTCCTCGCGAAACAGCACGTCGTCGGTGTAGATGCGTGTGTCGACAAAATGCGTTTCCGGGAACTTGGGCTGCTCATGCCACTCTTTTCCGGTTCGAGCCATTGCAAACTCCTCTTTTCTGTTGGCAAATTCGATGCGTCTTGCGCAATAGCTGAAGCACGGCGCGTGCCACCTGCAATGTTGAACGGATACAAGGCGCTTTACCCCGCCAATTTCTCCGACTACAACATAAAAGTTTCGTTAGGAAACAGCTTTGCGCAATTTGCACATTCACTGACCCATTGCGAGGGCAGCCCTGCCATTTTCTGGCCGTCCTGATTCCGGTCAAACACGAGCAGCGCCGTGATACAGGCGTACAACATGTTGCGCTTCGGCAAAAAACAACCAGCGCTCCGCGAGCAATCCGAGCATACAGGCAAGGCTTGCAACCAACAACGGGACAATGCCGCGTACGTCCGCAGCCAGCACCGCAAACGGAAGCACAAAGCCTACACCGATCACCAAGAGCCGCAACAACTGAGCGTGCCCGCGCGCCAGCTGGAAACAAAATTCATCGGTAAGAAACGTACCGTGTGTGTGACCGACATCGAGCAAGCGAATGGACTTTGGTCCGAGTGTCAGCGCTTGGTTGATCGTGTGCTGCCCGAGCGGTGAGCGAAATCGAAAGTAATAGATCGCCTTGACAAGCAACGCTGTCGCGAGCAACACCAGCACCAGGCTCGCCTGGCGCGAAACTGCCTCACCGACATTGGCAACAAAAGGCAGGCTCAGCAGTGCGCCCGAGTACAACCCAAGCAACACATAGCACGCCGGCACCAGCCGCGTATTCCAGCGTGGCACGGTTTTCAGACAGGCATAGATCATTCCCGTACTGTACAAAACGCCCAGCGCGAGCAACCCAAGCAACACACTTACCGCTGCGCTTAGCGGCTGCGGCGCGCCCGTAACCGCCAGCCACGCATCGAGGGCGGCAACCGGGTACAACGCTACCGCCAGCACGCCTTCCCGCGATAGCCATGATGTGCGTACCTGAGAAAATGCCCGCCATGCATTCTTCGGATTGGCAAGATGCAGAGTCGATGAAATCAATCCGGCGGTGGTCAGGCCAATGCCGAGCCCAAGCATCGGTAATATGGACTCCGAAGCAATCTCGCCGCCAAGTCCGGTCAACCGAAGAAAAACCAGCCACACCAATAGACCCAAGCCAGCGCCGGAGCTTACGGTAAAAAAAATGACTGACAGCGCCGGACGCATTTCAGGAGGCTTTCGACATGCCAACCCATTTGCTTAGTAATTGGGTCAGAGATTTTTTCGGGGAACGGCTCGCGTCGATTTTAATTTCCGGGGCAGCTCTCGGTGCCAGATAATTGTTGACCGGCTTGTAGCCGAGATCATCGAGCATCGGTTTCATGCCGCGTGCCGCTGAAGCCTGGGAAACAGCTGAATCCGGATCGTCGAAATCGCCAAAGAGTCGCGCATGGGTGGGGCACGCCAGCACGCAGGCCGGCTGCCGGTCTTCCGGCGGCAAAAGTTCATCGTAAATTCGATCCACACAGAGCGTACATTTCTTCATCACGCCAGCCTGTTGGTCGAGTTCGCGTGCGCCGTACGGACACGCCCACGCGCAATAGTTGCAGCCCATACACTTATCAGGATCGACCAGCACGATGCCGTCAGGGCGTTTGTAGGAAGCGCCTGTAGGGCACACCGTGACGCAGGCCGCTTCTTCGCAATGCAGACAGGACATCGGCACGTTGACCGTTTTGGAGTCCGGATAGGAGCCGTACTCAAAACTGCGGATGCGATTGAGCCACACACCGGATGGGTCGTTCCCGTAGGGCTTGTAGTCGGGTAAAGGTCCGGCCATCAGCGATTCGCCGTTCCACTCTTTGCATGCTACCGCGCACGCGTGGCAGCCCACACAGGTGTCGAGATCTATGGTCAGGCCGAGCCTCATTTTTCGCCCTCACCAAACTGTGGCCAAACGCCCGTTTCGCCGTCAGCGGCCTTGGTTATCTTGACCATCAGGTCGTACCACGCGGCCTGCCCGGTAATCGGATCGCTATTGGTGAGTTTGCGCTCCCCCGCACGCGAGGCGAGTTGTTCGCTGATGAGGTGGTTCAACAAAAAACCATGTGTCGATTCACTTGCGCCATCTTCCAGCGCCCATGCCCCACGCTGTTTGCCGATTGCGTTCCAGGTCCAAACGGTATTGGCTTGGACCCCTTCCATGGTTTTGAGCTGGCAACGAATACGCCCGATGCGGGACTCAACCCAAATCCAGTCCAGTGATTTGAGTCCCTGCGCGATTGCAGTCCCTTCGTTCATGTAAAGATAATTACCCGCCATGATTTGGCGCAACCACACGTTCTGGGTGTCCCACGAGTGATACATGGCCATCGGCCGTTGTGTGATGGCGTGGAATGGAAATTCGGCTTCATTCTCGTCTGCGCTGTCAAGATTGGCATACCAGTCTGGCAACGGATCAAAGTGTGCACTCAAGCGCGCCATATCGATGGGATCGGTAGGCACCGGCCCGTCGTAGAGTCCCTGCCCGGCCAGACGAAACTTTTGAATCGGTTCCGAATACATCTGCATGATGATCGGCTCGATTTTGGCAATGAACGTCGCCTCGACCGCCTTCTGCTGGTAGTCTTGGTTCCAATGGCGCATCCACTGCTCGTTGTCGGCCCAATGGTGGGTAAAAAATGCGCCGTTCTCGATGTAGCGGTTCCATTGATCCGGGTTCGGCTCGCCGCGTAGCGACTTGCTGCCGTCCTTGCCACGCCAGCCAGCAAGAAAACCGATCCCTGGCGATTTTTCATAGTTGACGATGAAATCGCAATAGCCTTTGAACTTCGGCTCACCACCGGCATTGGTGAACGCTGGAAATTTCAATCGTCCCGCCAAGTCAACCAGCACTTCCTGCCAGGGTCTCACATTGCGATCAAGCGCTACCACCGGGTGTCGGATCGCGTCGGCGACGGTGTCGGCTTCTGAAATAGGGCGATCAAGCACTGAAATTGCATCGTGACGCTCAAGGTAGGTGGTGTCGGGCAGCACCAGATCGGCGAAACGTACCGTTTCAGAGTCGAACGCATCGGCAACCACAAGAAAGGGAATTTTATATTCGCCCGCGTTGGCTCCGCTGTCATGTTTGGCGCGCAACATGTCCTGCACACCCGACGTATTCATCGAAGAGTTCCAAGCCATGTTGGCCATAAAAAGAATCAGCGTGTCGATGGAGTATGGGTCGGAATTGACTGCATTGGTAATCACCATGTGCATCGCACCGTGGGCCGCCAGGGGTGACTCCCACGAATACGCCTTGTCGATTCTCAGCGGTCGACCTTCGGCATCGATGGCGAGGTCTTCGGGACGCATCGGAAAACCAAGCGGTGGCCTTGAAAGTGGAGTGTCCGGCGCATCCATGATCGCGCCATCATTTTCCGGCAATACCAATGGCGGTATCGGGCGCGGATAAGGCGCACGTGCACGAAAATTGCCGGGCCCTTCGAGCGCACCCAGCAGCATCTGTATCAGGTGCAGCGCGCGGCAGGTTTGAAAGCCATTCGCGTGCGCCGAAATGCCGCGCATGGCATACATCGCGACTGGCCGTCCAATCACCTTGGAATGGACCTTGCCCCACACGACGGTCCACTGCACCGGGATTTCAATGGTTTCTTTGAATGCA
>JANOQY010000182.1:0-3813 GCA_031414995.1 Betaproteobacteria bacterium | reverse complement strand
TTGTGCATCCACGAATTATTGCTGCGCACATGACGGCGACCGATGAGGTGAAGAGTCTTTGGCGCGGTACTCTGCAACTCACGATTGAATCGCGCCATGTCAGCGAGCATCGGTGCGGGTGCGCAGTCGATCAGCTTGTCCGCTGTTTCAATGCGCGAGGCGAGCGATGGTTTTAGTGCGCCTAGATCAATGCCATGCGGCACGGCTTTCAATGATTCAAGAGTAGTGCCTTCTCGATTGCCGCTTTTTATCAGCATGCCACCGATGATGTGTTTTAGCTCAGGCATGGCAGTGAATTCGCGACCCAGTTTTGCCGCCAATTTTGCGCCGACACCGGAAAATATTTCCCAGTCGTAGCGTTCATCTTCCGGTCGCGCCCAGAACGCTTCGTTGTAGCGCGTGACGTTACGCACGGCAAAGGCATTGAAGATGAGATCGTAATGATCGTGATTGAATGCTGATGTTGGCGGCAGAATCAAATCAGCGTGGCGCGTGGTTTCGTTCATGTAGATGTCAATGGACATCATGAATTCGAGCGATTCAAAGGCGCGATCAAGTTGTCGGCCATTTGGTGTCGAAAGTACCGGGTTTCCACACGATGTGATGAGCCCGTGAATCTGACCTTCGCCAGGGGTAAGGATTTCTTCGGCGAGGGCAGCGACGGGCAATTCGCCGCCGGACTCTGGCAAGCCGCTGACGCGCGATTTCCATTGCGCGTAATGGCCAGGACGGGTGCCGGGACCGGTGATGGGTATCACTGGATTGCTCGGCATGGTGCCGCCTTCGCGGTCGAGATTGCCAGTGACGATGTTAAGCAACTGCACCAGCCATTGCGCGACAGTGCCGAAGGGTTGAATGCAGGCACCGATGCGGCCATACGCAATCGCGGTGCGCGACTGGGCAAAATCGTGGGCGATGCGTTTGATCTCGCTCGCAGCGATACCGGTCGCCGCTGCTGCAATTTCGGGCGTCACATGCGCGATGGCGTCGAGTGCTTGATCGAGATTTTTCAGCGGAAGGGCTGGGTTAGGTTTAATCAGTCCATCTGCGCGAATGACGTTGAGCATCGCCATCAATAGTGCGGCGTCAGTGCCGGGCCGAATGAAATGATGTTCGCTCGCGATTTCTGCAGTTTCGGTACGGCGTGGATCGATGACAACCACTTTCCCGCCGCGTGACCGGATCGCTTTCAAGCGTTTGGCCACGTCGGGCACAGTCATCATGCTGCCGTTCGAGGCGATTGGATTGCCGCCGAGAATCAGAAAATAATCGGTGCGGTCAATGTCGGGAATCGGGATCATGAATTGATGGCCGAACATCAGCAATGATGTGAGTTGCTGCGGCAATTGATCAACCGATGACGCACTGAAGGCGCTGCGGGTTTTCAACAGTCTCGCGAATTGCTGGATGCCGAGCAAGTGGCCGAGGTTGTGTACCGATGGATTGCCAGCGTAAAAAGCCATCGCATTGTTGCCGTGTTGCGTGATCAGTGACGCGATGCGTTCGGCGGCGAGTTCAAATGCTTCATCCCAGCTGATCTCACTCCAATCTTTGCCGGTGCGTTTCATTGGACGACGCAGACGATCAACGTCTTCGTGAATGTCTTTCAATGCGACTGCTTTCGGGCAGATGTGGCCGCGACTGAATGGATCGGCGTCGTCACCGCGTATGGAAACGATTTTTTCGCCGTCGATCTTGAATTCGAGTCCGCAAATTGCTTCGCAGAGATTACAGGCGCGATATTCGGTTCTCAGTTTTTGCTCGCTCATATTCCACCCACTAAATGTTCGATCAGAATTTTGCCGCCGATTAGTATCAACACGATACCCCCGAAAATCTCCGCCCGCTTGGCCATCGATTTCCCCAGCCGCGCGCCGAACCAGACGGCAGGCAGACACAGCAGGAACGTCACCAGACCGATGACTGTTACTGTTTCAGCAAGGCTTATCTCCAGCAACGAAAAACTGATGCCAACGGCGAACGCATCGAGGCTGGTGGCTATCGCAAGGACCATAAGCTTGCTGGTGGCGAAGGGTGAGGCAACGGTTTCTTCGCCCGCATTTTTGGATTCAAGAATCATCTTGATGCCAAGGCCACTGAGCAGGACGAATGCGATCCAGTGGTCGTAGGCGGCGAGTACGTTAGCGAGCAGCGCGCCGAGCAAATAGCCGCCTAATGGCATTACGGCCTGAAAGACGCCAAAAAACAAGGCCATCTTCAACGCGTCCTGCCATCTCAACCGCTTTACCGAAAGTCCGCTGGCAATGGCGACTGCAACAGCGTCCATCGCGAGGCCCAGCGCCGTGGCCAGGGTGGTCGCGAACATGCTAATAGCTCAGCGTAAACGCGCCCGGCGCAATACTTAGCGTGGCGATCGCGCCGTAAGGCAGGGTGAGCTTTTTCGCGACGTGGCCAAACGGCAGGCCGGTGAGCACGGGAATCGGCAACAGTTCACGCATGGTTTCAACGATGTGTTCCATCGCGTAAGGGAAACGATCAGGTTCGGGCATGCAGTCGGAAAAATCCGCCAAAATCAGCGCCTTTTGTTTTTGCAAAATGCCTGCGTGGAAAAGTTGCAGTAGCATGCGCTCGATGGCGTATGGCGCTTCGCCAATTTCTTCCAGATACAAAATGCCGCCATCGATATTGGGCAGGTAGGGCGTGCCGACCAGATGCGTGAGCAACGACAGATTGCTGCCCCAAAGCGGGCCGCTAATTGTGCGGGGGCGGTAAGTAAAGCCGTCATTGAACGGCCCGGCACTGACGGGCTCACCGGCCAGCGCGGGCCAGCAGTGGGCTTCCATGAATGCGTGGTCGGCTTTGGTTTCTGGTGAATCTTCCGCGCCACCAAAATCAATCGCAGCGCCGGGACCAGCGAAGGTGATCAAATTCGATAGCGCCAACGTGGCAAGATTGAAGGCTGTGAAATCACTGAAACCGACGAAGGTTTTGTGGCTGGCCGCAATCGCGTTCCAGTCGATGCGATGCAACAACCGCGACCATCCATAGCCGCCCCGCACCATCATCATTGCATCAATCGACGGGTCGGCAACCATTTTATGGAACGACGCAAGCCGCTCTTCGTCGGTGCCTGCGAAGTAACGCCATTGCTTATCGGTGTCGGTTGCGTTGATCACGCGAAATCCGCGCGCGGTGAGGGCGTCAATGGCCGCGTGCATGCGCGGCAAATTGACCACCCCAGACGGGGCAAAAAGACCGATTGTTCCTCCCGCTAGCAGCGGTTTTGGAGAACTATAAGTTCCTGGATTCAAGATTTTTGTCGCATTTCGTTAAAGGCAATCAGATTGCCATCGGGATCGCGCACGACGAACCAACGCGTGCCCCAGTGATTGTCCTGCGGCGGTTGCACGATGTGATCGCCGTTTGGAATTTGCGCAAATCGCGAATCTGCATCGTGGATATCCAGATGCAGGGTGGATGAATGAGGTGCCTGACTGTTATGGATATCGATCTCGTCGTGGGCTTCAGCCAGCACCACACGAACGCCGCCACCGCTGACAATCACGCCGTTCTTGCCGTGGTTGTCGGTCCATTCGCTCACGACCTGCCAGCCGAGTACCTCAACGTAGAATTTGCGCGACGCACCAAAGTCGCGTGGGCAGAAAAAAAGGTGATCGAAGCGGTCAGATACCATTTCCTGCGCCTTTAGGGTCTTTAGCGGCGCAGAGCCTGTGCATCCACAACAGCAAGAGCGGTCATGTTAACGATGCGCCTCACGGTTGCGGTTGGCGTAACGATGTGCACGGGCATTGCGCTACCGAGCAAAATCGGGCCGATCGTAATGCCGCCGCC
>JANOQY010000181.1:0-2410 GCA_031414995.1 Betaproteobacteria bacterium | reverse complement strand
TACGACTTCTACAAGGCGTGCATCGAGGAAGGCGTTGCGCGGGTGCGTGATCTGGGTCCCGTGTTGGGCGCATATCACCCGGTGGTGGCGAAGAACGTGAAGCGGCTCAAGGAAATTTCCGGCCTCGATGAAGTTTCGTTTCATATGTCCGGCACCGAGGCCGTCATGCAGGCGGTGCGCCTCGCGCAATATCACACCGGTCGCTCGCATCTGGTCAGATTTTGCGGCGCTTATCACGGTTGGTGGGGCGATGTGCAGCCCGGTGTTGGCAATCCCGTACCAGCACGCGGGACGTACACGCTCAAAGACATGGACGAGACCGCGCTCAAGGTGCTGGCCAAGCGTCGCGACATAGCCTGCGTGCTGGTGAATCCCTTGCAGGCGCTGCATCCGAATGCCGGCGCGCCGGGAGATTCGTCGTTGGTAGATAGCTCGCGCCGCGCCGAATTTGATCGCGCCGCGTATGGTGCATGGCTGAAGAAATTGCGCGAAGTATGTACGGCGCGCGGCATTGCATTGATTTTCGACGAGGTATTTGTCGGCTTTCGGCTGGCACGCGGTGGTGCGCAGGAATATTTTGGCGTGAAGGCCGACATGGTTACGTACGGCAAAACGCTTGGTGGCGGCCTGCCGGTGGGCGTGGTGTGCGGCAAGCATGAATGGATGAAGCGCTTTCGCGATGACAGGCCTGCCGACATCTGTTTCGCGCGCGGCACATTCAACGCACACCCTTATGTGATGGGTGCCATGGATGCGTTCCTCGATCACATCGACACACCCGCAGTACGTCAAATTTATTCGAGTCTGGATCGCGTATGGACGCGCCGCGCCAACGAATTTAACCGACGCCTGCAAAACGAACAATTGCCTGTGAAAATTGCCAACCTGTCGTCGATCTGGACGGTGCTTTATACCGAGCCCAGCCGCTACAACTGGATGTTGCAATACTATCTGCGCGCTGAAGGTTTGGCGCTGAGCTGGGTTGGTTCGGGGCGTTTGATTTTCAGTCTTAACTACACCGACGAGCAATTTGAAATCGTCACTGAAAAATTCATCGCGGCCGCCAAGGCGATGCAGCGCGATTGCTGGTGGTGGCGAGATGAAAAAGCGTCGAACAAATTGATCCGACGCAGGATACTTCGTGAGTTGATTGCGCATAGGCTCAAAGTTTGAGGCTGTTGTCGTTTCTGCAGCCTCAAACTTTGACGCGTTGCACGATGTATTAGCTAGCGCTTCGCCACATCCGGATCAATCAACTGCCCGCGCATCAAATGCAACGGCGCGCGGTGATAGAGCTTGATGTCGTGAAACGGGTCGGTAATGATTTTTGTCGACCACACCAAGCCAGTTTGCACATCGCGAATAAAGAACAACTGAATGGTGCGAAACAGTAGCCCACCGACGCCGATTGCGATCCACGTCAGGCCCACGTTGTTGATAAATCCCATCCAATCAGCGGGTTTTTCGAACACACCCAGCAGCGTCGGATCCGCCCACAACACCAGCGGCGATACGGCCCAGATGACCATCAGCACTATTTTGCGTCGCAAGTTGTAGCCGACCTTGATGTCTTCCTTGTACTCGTGCGTGGCCTGATTGACTTCGTCATAACCTTTTGGCTCAAAGAAAAAATGCCCGGACTGGCGGCTGACCATGCCGATCAACCAGCACACCAGTGCGGCGATTGCCGGCGCGTAAAACAACAACACATAGCCAACCACAAAGCTGGTCGCGCTGATGAGATGCAGGGTCTGGTTGATGCGGCTGTGATGGTAAAAGCGATGATCATCCCAGCGTTGCTCTTTGAGTGTCTCCATGAATCCGCTCATCGGTTTCTCCTGTGCGTGATGAAGTTGTTGTGACGACGATACTACTTTTCCGAGACAGTTATAACGTGACTCAATGACAGAAAGATGAACGTCAATACTTCTCACTGACGCCAAACTGCCATCGAACCGACACCGGGTAGTCATATGCGTCTGTTTAAGTCTCATCCAATTTCATCGCGAAGATGGCAAGGGGACAGAACATGAAAGACAACACCGCTAACAACGCACCTGGTCGGGTGGATTTTCATTTGCACTCGTACGCGTCCAACGTCACCGATTACTATGCAGCAAACAGCTTCTCGATTCCGGAGTCGTATTCGGATCCGATCAAGACTTACCACATGCTTAAAGCGCGTGGCATGTCGCTCGTGACGCTGACCGATCACAATTCCATTGACGGCGTGCGCGAGATGCTCGCCCACGGCCTTCCGGATGTTTTTATCAGTGCCGAGATGACCACCACGTTTCCAGAGGATGGTTGCAATATCCATATCACGGTCGCCAATATGACCGAGGCGCAGTTTGCGGAGGTCAATCGCCTGCGTGGCAATGTCTATGAGATGGTCGCGTATGCGGATTTA
>JANOQY010000180.1:0-16390 GCA_031414995.1 Betaproteobacteria bacterium | reverse complement strand
CCCAATCCATACTCAAAGCCATCAGCAAACCGCGTCGACGCATTTACCACGACCGAACTGGAATCGACTTCTCGCAGAAAACGCATCGCCCGCGAGTGATCTTCGGTAATGATGGCATCGGTGTGCTGTGAGCCATATTTGGCAATATGCGCGATAGCCTCATCCATGCCGGCCACGATTGCAATGGAAACGATCGGTGCCAAATATTCGGTGTGAAAATCGTCATCGGTGGCACTTTTGACACCCGTGATGCCGGCCGCTTCAAGAATAGCGCGACTTTTCAGGCAACACCGCATCTCCACACTCTTGTCGGCATAAATTCGGCCGATCATTGGTAATACCGTTTCACCAATCGCGCTAGCTACCAAGAGAGTTTCCATCGCATTGCACGGCGAGTAGCGCTGGGTCTTGGCGTTGTCCGCGATGCGAACCGCTTTATCGATGTCCGCTTTGTCGTCGATATAAACGTGGCAAATACCATCAAGATGTTTGATGACCGGCACCTGCGAGGCCGATGCAATACGCGCGGTGAGGCTCTTTCCACCGCGGGGAATGATCACGTCGATCACGCCCTTCATATTCAACATTTCACCCACAGCCGTACGATCAGTTGTGTTGATCAATTGCACGCCGGACTCGGGTAATCCGGCTGCGCGCAAGCCAGTCGCCAGACAATGGTGAATCGCGTGATTGGATTCGAGCGCTTCAGAACCTCCGCGCAATATGCAGGCATTGCCTGACTTCAAACACAACGCCGCCGCATCCGCGGTGACGTTCGGACGTGACTCATAAATGATCCCGATGACCCCCAACGGCACGCGCATTTTTCCGACCTGAATACCGGAAGGGCGAAAACTGAGATTGCTGATCTCCCCGGCCGGATCGGCAAGTGCTGCAACTTCACGCAAGCCCGCTGCCATGGCACCGATGGATTTTTTGGTGAGCGTGAGGCGGTCAATGAACGCGGCGTCATTGCCACCATCGCGCGCGCGCAAGATGTCCTTCGCGTTAGCAGCAAGAATGATGGCCACATTTTTTTCGATCTCATCTGCCGCGGCCAGTAGCGCCATGTTCTTCTCGCGCGTGCCAGCCTTCGCGAGCACCCGTGCTGCATCCTGCGCCGCCTTGCCCAGCGCGCGCATGTAAACGCTGATATCGTTTATCGATTGAGAAGAGAGGTCATTCATCACTACGCCGCTTTCATTAATGCGGTTCCTGCAAGGCCGCAAGCCAAGGCGCACAGCGCGTCCCACGGGTCGTTTTGATTCAAGCCCTTGATCATGCGATCAATCTGGGCCGCCTGCAAAAGCAGCGCATGGATCGAGTTGACGCTATGGTGGCGCGCGACGCGTTCGAGGTCTCGCGCCTTGGATGGGTGGGGAGGACGCCCGGCGCGCGTCACGCCGCGTACGCGGGCCAGCATGCGGATTTCGTTGGTTAACACCCAAAGAATCAGCGGTGGCGCTTCGCCCTCCGCCTTTAGGCCATCGAGCATGCGTTGTATTCGTCCAACATCATCTTCATAGGCGGCAGCCACCAATTGGAAGGGATTAAAGCGCGACACGTTGGCAACGCTATCTTCGAGCCGGCCAAGCGAAATCTCGCCGGGCGCGCACAACAATGCCAGCTTTTTCAATTCCTGCTGCGCGGCAAGCAAATTACCCTCAACCCGATCAGCTAGAAAGTCCAGCGCTTCTTCACTCGCAAATTGCTGCTGCCTTGCAAGGCGACCTTTAAGCCACTGGGGCAGACGAGCGCGGTCGATGGGCGCAGCTTCAATCATCGTTGCCAGCGATTCAAGCGCCGTAAACCATTTGGTTTGTTTGCCCTGCCAATCGATTTCCGGGAGCAATACGAGCGTTACGGTGTCGTCGGGCAGCCGTTGGCAATATTGCGCGATAGCTTCTGAGCCCTCCTTACCGGGCTTACCCGTCGGAATTCTGAGTTCGAGCAAACGTTGCGTGGCAAAAAGTGAAAGCGCATTCCCGGCAGACCGTAGCTGACCCCAATCAAACCCGGCGATGGCGGTAAATACTTCACGCTCAATGTAGCCGGTCTTTCGAGCGAGTTCGCGCAGCGCATCTGCAGCCTCAAGCGCTGCAAGCGGTTCGGCGCCGTGGATTGCATAAAGCTTCGCGAGCGAAGTTGGCGGGTGCTCAATAAAATTTTCAGCGGTGAGACGCATCGGGGCTTCGAAGATATTTGTAGATAACGCGCGCGATCACGGCGCGGCGTTCCATTTCACGTTAGACCGAAGGCTGCAAACTGCGCCGCTGGAAGAAGTTTAACAGTAGCAGGCAGCGAGGGACAGGACAGCAAAGCATCTGCAAACTCCCCACTCAGGCACGAAGTCCATCGTTCAATGGGCTGAAAAATAGGAGATTCCACCATGTGACACGCGATGAACAAATGTTAAATTAAAAAAAATCCTGTCATCGTTGCGAAGCAAAAAATAATGCCGCGCACGAAAAACTGGCGGCCGTAAACGCACCTGACGCACGTTTCCATAAAAAGGATGAGATTTTATTTTGAATGAGCCCGATCACCTAGGATCGCGCCGCATGAAGCAACGCTCCGCTTTATTGGTCAGTTTGACCTACGCGGCGTTTGGCACGATCTGGATTCTCGCCTCAGACCATATTTTGGGTCTGCTGGTTCAAGATGCCGCCCAAATTGCAACCCTGCAAACCTACAAGGGTTGGGCTTTTATTGCGATCACCGCGCTGTTGTTGTATGCATTGATTCGAAGGCGCGGAGACGAACTTCCCAATGCACAGACTCCGCCGCGAATGGCCAATACAAATAATGGTGGCCATGTGATGGGAATGGTTGCATTCGCCACGTTCCTGTTGATCGCGGTAATTCTCGCCAATCTCATTTATAACGTGCTCGATGAGAGGCGCGGGCTGATTGAGGCTGCGGAAAGGTCGGCTCAAAATCTGGCGCAGGTGCTCGAAGAGCAGACTCAAGGCATGGTGACCGCGGTAGACCTTACGCTGACGTCTGCCGCGCGCATAGTGGAGTCTGATCGGCCCGCCCTTGTTTTAAACAATACTCAGGTGGCTGATCAACTTCGCGCTGGTCTCAAGTCTGCGTCATTTATCCGTACCATTTTTGTTGTGGACGCAACGGGCCGACTAATGCACCACACCGATAAATTGCCGCCCGCGAACATCGATTTTTCAGACCGGGAATATTTTCAAGTACATCGCGACAGCCTGACCGTGGGTCTGCATATCGGGCATCCGCTCACTGCCCCTACCAGCAACGTTTGGTCCATCCACATGAGCAAGCGCCTGTCCTACACAGACGGACGCTTCGCTGGTGTGGTGGTGGCGGCAGTCGAGCCGGAGTACCTTGAACGCTTCTACAAATCGATCAGTGTCGGCCCCGGCGGGGTGGTCAGTTTGTTGCTGCGTGACGGCACAATGCTGGTGCGCAGCCCTCACTTGGCTGGGGCGATAGGTAAGGACTTTCGTGAGTCCCCACTGTTTATGACGCATCTACCCAAAGCTGAATTCGGCACTTATCAAGCACCCAGCCGGATTGATTCATCAACCCGCATTTTCAGTTACCGGGTATTGCGTGGTATGCCGCTGGTTGTGGTTATTGGGCTGGATCGCGATGAGGTGCTCTCAAAGTGGCTATCGAGGGCATGGATTCACGGTCTGGCATCCGCATCGTTCATGCTGATTATTGCGTGGCTGGGATATTTGATGTATCGGGAATTGCGTCGGCGCGATCTTCTCTCGAATGCGCTGCGTACCAGCGAAGAGCGCTTCCGAAAAGTGCTTGATGACATGATGGAGGGGTGCCAGGTGATTGGCTTCGACTGGCAATATCGGTACGTTAACGACAGCGTGTTGCAACATAACCGGCGTGCGAGGGCCGAATTGCTCGGACACACAATGATGGATGTGCACCCGGGGTTTGAAAAAACTGAAATGTTTTCAGCCATGCGCCGTTGCATGCAAGAGCGTACCTCACAAGGGCTACAGACCCGGTTCGACTATGGTGATGACAGCTTCTCCTGGTTCGATGTGAGCATACAGCCAGTGCCAGAAGGCATTTTTGTGCTTTCAATTGATATTACAAGCCAAAAGCTCGCGGAGGAAAGACTCCGGCAACTCAACGATCAACTTGAAACACGTGTTATTGAAAGAACAGCCGCGCTTGATGCCGCCAACAAAGAATTGGAAGCATTCAGCGCATCGGTCTCGCATGACCTGCGCGCGCCATTGCGCCATCTGGATGGTTTTGCCCGGCTGGCGATGGAGCGCACCCATGATGCCGACGAAAAGACCCGCGATTACCTGTCGAAGATAGTCAAGGCCTCGGAAAAAATGCGCCAACTGATAGATGATTTGCTGGCCCTGTCGCGGGCGAGTCGCGCGGAACTAAACACGAGACCAGTAGACCTGCAGACGCTGGTTTCAGGCGTAAAACAGGAATGTTTGAGCTATGCCGGTCGTCGCGATGTGGAGTGGCGGCTGGACACGCTGCCGCGCGTGCAGGGGGACCTCGTATTGCTACGGCAAGTATTCATGAACCTCATCAGTAATGCAGTCAAATTCACACGCAATAGTGAACACGCAATTATCGAAGTACGCGCGCGGCTACAGGAAAATAATGAAGTCGAGATCAGCGTACGTGATAACGGTGCCGGATTCGACATGGCGTTCGCCGACAAACTCTACGGCGTGTTTCAGCGACTGCATAACGAACGCGAATTCGAGGGCACCGGCATTGGTCTGGCAATTGTGCGCAGAATAATCGGACGCCACGGCGGGAAGACATGGGCTGAAGGCGCGCCGGGCAAAGGCGCAGTTTTTTATTTGACGCTAAAGTGTGTCTCAGCCGAGGTCGCCTGATCGCCTGATCGCCAGGAGCTTCACCAGCCCGGTGCCCGGTTCAGGCACCGGCCAAAGAAAACGTCAACGCCACCGGCCAGCGATAAGTTCCCGACCGTGCGTCGGTGGCCAGATGAAGGCGATAACTGATCGGAACAAGCTTGTCGATGATGAGGCCGGAAGTTACCCGCATGCTGCCCGCGCCAGTTGAGGCGATCAGGTTTTGGCTCGATACACGTACCTCGACCTTCGAGAGCAGCTGGGTATCATAGTTCGCACCGAGCAGGTAACCGTTGCGGTGGTTGCTGGTCAGCTTCACAGATGTGCCCGCATCGAAGTCGATATAGCCTAGCGAGATGTGCCGCTCCTCGATCACGATGTGGTCTGGCTGAGTGACCGCCGATACGCGAATAATTGCCGGGATAATAATGCGAAAGTCGATGCTTGCCCGTGCGCTGGCCGTACCGACTCGACTGTCGGCCAGACTCTGTAAGGGCGCCGCAAGTCCAACTACAGCCATAAACGAACATGCCGCGAATGACTTCAGCTGATCGGTAACAGTTTTGCCGCGCGGGTTCGTCAGTTGGATGTTTCCGGCAGGTCGACTCATGGTCACTTTCAATTCACAGGCACACCATTGCTTTCGGCCTCCATCGCCAAGTCTGTATCAGGGATTTCCTGAGTGGGTGATGTCGCAGTGCCCGTGGACCGGGTGGTTGGGCGCATAAGGCTTTTGGCGGACCCCACTCAGCCTTTCCCTGATACGGGCTCAATAGCTACATGCCGAACACACATCCATCACAGCAGGCCAACCAATAGCTAGAAAGGGTATTTATGAAAAAATTATCGAAACTCGTTGTCTGTCTGGCCATGATGCTGAGCGGCTTTGCCTCAACATCTTCATCTCTGGCCGCCACATCCACGACAGTCGTTCCCGTAACAGCAACAGTTATCGCCAGCTGTACTGTGACAGCTACCGCACTGGCATTTGGTAATTACAACGGTATTTCCGGGTCAATGCTCGACGCATCTGCGACAATCACGCCGACCTGTACGTCAGGTACGTCTTACGCAGTTGCACTTGATGCAGGGCTAGGCAGCGGAGCCACGATGACCACGCGCAAGCTTACCGGGTACGATGGCGGAGAGTTGGAATACGGCATCTTCACAGATATATCCCGCAGCACTGTTTGGGGGGATGGCACTGGTGGTACAAGCATGCTATCCGTGACTGGCACCGGCATTGCACAGCCAGCCACGATGTACGGCAGAATTCCAGCAGGGCAAACCTCCGCTGTTGGTGCGTATTCAGACACCGTTACCGTAACGCTCACCTACTGACTCGGCGTGAATGGAGATGCAAATGCGTGCCCAGGCCGCACGCGCCAGAGCGCGTTTGAGACTGCCAGCCGCGCTGATGCGATGCATCGCTGCGCTTACGCTCGTCGCGAGCGTGCCGACGAGCGCTGGTTCTCTGGCAGTCTCGCCATTAAAACTGACATTCTCGAAAGTGGCTGGCATCACCTCGCTTACCGTTGAAAACAACGGACTCGAAGAGGCACTGGTACAGACTGAAACATTCGCATGGAATCAAAACGGCGGCGAACACAAGCTAAGCCCAACGGAAGACGTCATCGCGGTACCCCCGGTATTTCGTCTCGCACCGGGGGCGCGGCAGCGGATAAGGGTCGGGCTCACGCGTGAATTTACTGAAACCCGGGAGCAAACATTTCGCCTGATGGTCACGGAGGTGCCAACCGTTGTCGCCCCTGGCGTGATCGCAATCGCAGTTCGGCACAGCCTGCCGATCTTTGTTCAACCGTCAGCGCAAATCTCAGCAAAATTAACCATAAAGCTCGCACCATCAAAAGGATTGGAAATAGCCAACAATGGCAGCCAGCATTTGCGGATTCTTCGCTGGCGATTGCGCGATGGTGCTGGGGGCATTTTGGCGGAAGATACCGGCCCCGGCTATTTACTCGCGGGTGCCAGCCAGGTCGTGACCATCGCCAGTCAGCAATTCTCAAGTTCAACCGTGTTCGAAGCAGATACCGAGTCGCGCACGCTCAAGATTGCCGTTGGGCAGTAATGCGCGCCTGGTTGCTGCTCTTGCTCATTGCGAGAGCCGCGTCGGCTTCGCCCGGCAGCGTTGTCATTGCCGATATTTCCATTAATGGAGTTGGCCACCCGGCGGCGTTGATCACAGTGGTGGTCGATGGCGGCATATTGGCCCGCAAGGCCGATATGGCCATTTGGAACTTGGACATCCGTGATGCGCCGGTCGAGCTGCTGCAAGGCATCAATCACATTCGCCTCACCGGATTAGCCGGTGTTCGTGCGAAATTTGAAGGCGTGACGTTGATGCTCGAGGTGGCAGAGTCTGCATTCGAGAAAACCAGCATTGACCTGAAAAAAGACACGCCGCAAGTGGTGGATGGCGGCAAGGGTGTCTACGTCAATTACGATCTTTCATCCTTCGGTGGCCGTGGTCAGCGGCGCGCCTTTGCCACGGCTGTTGAGGGTGTTGTTTATGCCGATACGATGTCATTTACGAGCAATGGTGTTTTGTCGAGTGCTTACATGTCGCGCCGATTCGTGCGCTACGAATCCAGCATGCGATGGGATTTCCCGGAGCATGCCCAATCTCTGGTCGTGGGCGACGCAATCAGCCGATCCGGTGCGCTGTCGCGTGCGTTTCGGTTTGGCGGTATCAGCTTCGGCACGAACTTTGCCACGCGACCCGACATCGTCACTTTCCCCCTGCCTACTGTTCCGGGTGAATCCCGCATTCCCACGGCAGCCGAGCTGCTGATCAATGGTCAGGCACACTCACAATTCGCCCTCAATCCTGGTCCATTTGAAATCAGCAACGTGCCCGCGATCAACGGCGCCGGTGAAATCCAGTTGGTCACCCGGGACCCGCTTGGGCGCCAACAGGTGCTGGTCATTCCCTATTACGTCACGCCCGCTTTGTTAAGCGCAGGCTTGACGGATGCCGGATTTGATTTGGGCAAAATACGTGAAGATTTTGGTCTTGAAAGCTTTCGATATGGCCGTCATTTCGCGAGGGGACAACTTCGCCACGGGCTCACGTCTAGTCTGACGCTTGACGCTCTCGCCGAAACCGACGGTCGGTTGCACGTTGCCGGTGGTGGCTTGACGACCGCACTTGGAAATATTGCCGTTGCCAGTGCTGCGATTGCTGTCAGCAAGAACGACGACGCAGGCACCAGCCTTTCGGCATCACTGGAAAGATCATCACGCGGGCTATCATTTGGTCTGCGTGCACAGTACTCCAGCCGCCATTTCACCCAGATCGGTGAAGTCTCCGGTTTGCGCTACCGCCTCAATGCCAATGTCGGCTTGTCGCTCGGCATGCTGGGAAACGTTCGCGCGCTTTATGCGACTGAATCACGTCTCGATCGCGGTCGCATGGCGACCACCGCCATCAGTTATCAGAAGCAGCTTGGCAACTCCATCTCGTTGCTGGCCAATTTCAGCGCGACAAGGACCGATGAAGGGATGCGCCACTTCGCAGGACTCGCACTGGTGTTGCCGCTCGACGCACTGACAAGTGCCGCAATTTCCGCCACGAAACAAAACGCAGTGGACGAACAGGTGCTTGATGTCCGCCAGAACTTACCGTCCGATGATGGCTGGGCGACGCGAGCACGTGTGACGAGGGGAGCATCACGCGGCCCACGTTTGGATGCCGGACTGACAATGCAAAATGCGGTCGGCCAATGGTCGGCAGATATAAGCCACGCGAACAATAGCGAAAATTTCCGGCTGGGCGTTAACGGAAGTCTGGTGATGCTCGGGGGCGCTGTGCACGCCGTGAGACAGCTCGGCGAGGCATTTGCCATCGTGTCGGTTCCCGGCTATCCGGGTATCGATGTATTCCATGAGAATCAACGTGTCGCCCAGACCGATGCATCAGGCTTCGCCATCATCCCCAGACTCCGCCCCTACGAAGCAAACGCAGTGAGCCTAGACACGCTGAAACTTTCGCTCAGCACCGAATTAAGCGCATCGCATCGTACGGTAACACCTGCACGCCGCGCTGGGGTGCTGCTCCAGTTCAAGGCCACCAAAACACATGGCGCATTGGTGAGCGTAGTGCAACAAAATGGTGAGCCCGTGCCCGCCGGCGCATTGATGCGCACAAGCGGCGGGTCGTTTCCGATCGCCGCCAATGGCCAGGCCTGGGTTACCGGGCTGGGGGCAGAAACAGACGCCATCGTCGCGTGGCTTGGCGAGCGCTGCACGCTGCGCATTCCCATGCCAGATGCATCGAAGGCGCGTCCCCGTATCGGTCCGCTGACCTGCAAGCGGGAAGCTGCATGAAATTATTTTCGATCATCATGATGTCGTCTGCGCTGCTCTCCATGCCAACGTTCGGGGCAACCTGTAGCGTATCGGCAACCGGCGTCTCGCTTGGTACTTACACGCCCAATCAAGCAGCGCCAGTCGATTCAGTGGGACAAATCACCGTCACCTGCACAAAGGACCTGTTTGACACCCTGCCTGCAAACGTAAACTACTCGATAGATATCAGCAGAGGCAGCAGTTCAAGCTATTCGCCCCGTGAAATGACCAGCGGCGCGAATGCACTCCATTACAACCTGTATCGCGATTCGTTGCGCACAATCATTTGGGGTGACACTACAGGCGGCACTTCCAGCGTAACAGGGACGCTACAACTGCAGCCTTTACCGGGCGCTGCATCAAACGCACATAGCGCCTATAGTCGAATCTTTGCCAATCAGAATGCTGTTCCGGGCGCATATGCAGATACCTTGTTCATCACCGTGAATTACTAGAAACCAGAATCAGTTATGTGGCTCGGTGCAACAGCAAAAAACAAAGGCTCTAATATGGGCGGGCTCTACAGGCTAAAAGTGGCTTGAAAGCCGCGCCAATGCTGGATATTCGGAGGGAGTTGTTTGTACACGCATGAAAAAAGAGATCGGCAGCAACGCGAACCCCTTGGTGAGCCAAGACAACAGCGCACCTGCTACGGCAACGTCACGTGTAGCAGGTGAAGCGCACACCACATTCAACGCAGTGTTACTGCGGTTGATCTCGCTGTGCGTGCTACCGTTACTGCTGCTGGCGATATATCTGGCAATCGCGCGCGTGATGGAAATCCGCGCCCAGTCTCACCAACAAGCCTCACTGCTGGTCCGAAATTTTGCGGCTGCGCTTGACCAAAACATCGAGGCACGGATATCCGGTTTGCAGGTGATGGCCGCCTCGCCGCTTGTCGACGAGCCAATCCAGTTGGCAGCACTTTACAGGCAGGCGCAGGGATTTCGCTCCAGCTTCGGCGGCGAAATCGTGCTTGCCGACCGGTCGATGCAAATGCTGCTCAATACGGGCTTGGATTTCGGGGCAGCGATGCCAAAACTACCGCGGCCTCGCGCCTACGCTGCGGCATCAATCACACTGGCGAGCGGCAAGCCGGCCGTCGGTGATGTATTCCCGGCGCTCGTCACGAAAGAGCCGCATGTGGCGGTCGTGGTGCCGGTGATCCGTTCTGGTGAAACACGTTTTCTCCTGCTCAATAGCATCGAGACCGCCCGGTTGCAGCAACGCCTGGACGAGCTGGCATTGCCTGACAAATGGGTCCTGACCGTATTCGATAGCAGTAACGGGATACTGGCGCGCCGCGCGCCGGCGGCAATGACAGCGAACGTCGATGCTGACGATGCATGGGAGCGATTTGTCGTCAAGTCCGCCGTGTCGCCGTGGTCGGTGGTTCTCGAGATTCCCCGGGCAGTTTATCTGCGGCCCATCATCATCGCAGCTGCCACTGTGCTGGCACTCATCCTCGTCACAACAATGATTAGCGTCATCGGTGGTCGTCGCGTCGGTCACCGGCTTGTCGGCGACATCACCGCGCAAAAGCTCGCCGAAGAAAAATTGCGCCTCAGCGAAGAAAGTCTTTCCATCACGTTGCGGTCGATCGGCGATGCCGTCATCGCCACCGACGCGGCGGGTCTGATCACGCGCATGAACCCCACTGCGGAACACCTGACCGGCTGGTCGCTGACCGACGCCACTGGTCGCCCTCTGACCGAGGTGTTCCGGATCGTCAATACGCTGACGCGAAAACCATCGATCGACCCGGTGCAGCTGGTGATGGAACGCGGGGACGTTGCGGGGTTAGCCAATCACACCTCGCTACTTGCCCGCGACGGTAATGAATATCAGATTTTCGATAGCGCCGCGCCGATCCGCAACGCCGCTGGCGATATTGTGGGCATGGTGCTGGTGTTTAGCGATGTCACCGAGACATATAGTGCACGACAGACACTCGCCAGCACAGCCGACCTGCTCGAGCGCATCGGTGAAATGGCGAAGGTCGGCGGATGGGAGCTGGATTTGCGAACCATGCAGCCCTACTGGTCGCTGGAAACCTGCCGCATCCATGAAGTGGATCCTCCGGTGGCGCCTGCACTTGATCTGGCGATCAATTTTTATGCCCCCGAGGCCAGGCCGATTATCATCGCCGCAGTGGACGCGGCAATCAAAAACGGTACCCCTTGGGATCTGGAGCTACCCTTTATCACGGCAAAGGGACGACCCATCTGGGTGCGCACTCAGTGTTCCGTTGTTTGGGAGGGTGACACGGTGACAAAGCTGCTCGGTGCATTCCATGACATCACCGAGCGCAAACGCACTGAGGCCGCCTTGCTGGAGAGCGAGGGACGTTACCGCGCCATCGTGGAGTGGTCGCCTGAGCCAATCGCCATCCATCGCAACGGCAAGGTGATCTATGTCAACCCCGCAGCCATCAGACTCTTCGGCGCATCGGCCGCGCAGGACCTGATCGGCAAATCAGTGCTTGAGTTTGTACACGCGGATTCGCGGCAAGCGGCGCAGGCAAGGATGGCGCTTATCGCGCAAGGTGGTGTAAACGCGCCGATGATTGAATTGAAAGGTGTCAGGCTGGATGGAACGGCAATCGAAGTGGAGATTCATAGTGCGCAGATTGTTTACGGCGGCGAACCGGCGACACACGCCACCATGCGTGACATCACAGCACGCAAACAAACTGAGTCGGCGCTACGCGATAGTGAGGCATTCAATCTTGCGATTCTGGATTCTGTCACCGCAGAAATTGCTGTTCTGGACCGCGATGGGGTGATTCTGGCAGTCAACCAGCCATGGCAACGGTTCGCCTCTGAAAACAGTGTCGAACCCGGCGTGATCGCACAGCGTACCGGCATCGGTACAAATTACCTGACAATCTGTGACGCAAGCACCAGCCTCGGCTCGATTGAGGCGGCAACCGCCCGTGCAGGTATCGAAGCGGTGTTGTCTGGCGTGTCACGCAGCTTCGGTCTTGAATACCCTTGCCACTCAAAGGAGCAACAGCGCTGGTTTAGTCTGAGTGTCACGCCGTTGGGCCCGGATGTCCGCGGCGCCGTGGTTTCACATACCGACATCACCGAACGCAAGCAAGCGGAACTGGCCCGCGCAGCCATCATCGACGCATCGTTAGACGCAATCATAACCATCGACGAGAGTGAAAGTATTGTGGTGTTCAACGGCGCTGCGGAAAAGCTGTTCCAGTTTTCAGCGAGCGAGGCAATTGGGCAAACCATTGACCGGTTCATTCCAGTTCGCTTTCGCAGCGCCCATCATGCGCACTTGCGACGGTTCGGTCAAAGCGGCGACACCGTGCGAAAGATGGGGCAATTCACCAAGCTAAGCGCGGTGAGAAAGGATGGATTGGAGTTTCCGATTGAGGCATCAATCTCCCACATCGTGACCGGTGGCAGCCATCTTTTCACGGTGACGATGCGTGACATCACCGAACGCGAGCAGGCAGAAAGTGCGCGCGTGTCACTCGAAGCGCAACTGCGGGAATCGCAAAAAATGGAGGCCATCGGCACTCTCGCCGGTGGCATCGCGCACGATTTCAATAATATCCTCGCCACCATACTTGGAAATACCGAGTTAGCGCGGCAGGACGCAAACGCAAATCCGCGTGCGCTGGAAAGTTTGGACGAGATCCGCAAGGCCAGCGCGCGGGCGCGAGATCTGGTGCAACAGATACTCTCGTTCAGCCGTCGCCAGCCAACGCTGCGAAAGCGGATCGCGCTTGCACCAATAATTGAAGAATCCGCACGTCTGCTGCGCGCCACGTTGCCGGCACGTTTGACGCTCAATGTTTATGCCGACATCAATTTACCTTTGGTGCTGGCCGATGCCACCCAGATTGAGCAGATTGTGATCAACCTTTGCACCAATGCCATGCAAGCGATACACAGCGGCCCTGGACGCATCGATATCCGACTCGATAAAGTGATGCTGGACACTACAATTGCAGATTCAAATTCCGCATTGAAAGCGTTGCGCGAGAAATATTCCGGGCCCGCCGTGCGGCTTGCAGTCAGTGACGATGGCCCGGGCATGGACGCGACGACGCTTGAACGGATCTTCGAGCCGTTTTTTACCACCAAGCCTGTAGACGAGGGCACCGGGCTGGGCCTGTCGGTGGTGCACGGGATTGTGCAAGCGCACGATGGCGTGATTACGGTGGACAGCCTGCCGGGCAAAGGCACGATCTTTACGCTCTACCTGCCGGCTGCCGCTCCTGATATTGCAGAAAATACCAACCCGGCCCCGACGCAAGCACGCACGACCAGCACCTCTGCCGCACCGCCCGCGAACCTTCACCAGCATATTCTCTACCTCGACGATGATGAGGCGCTGGTTTTCCTCGTTCAGCGCCTCATCGAACGACGTGGTTATCGCCTGAGCGGCTTCATTGATCAACACGAAGCAATCGATGCTGTTCGGGCCGACCCCTTTCTGTTTGACTTGGCGGTGACCGATTACAACATGCCCGGTATGTCGGGGCTGGACGTGGCACGCGCTATTCGTGCCATTCGCGCCGACCTGCCGGTGGCGGTGGCATCAGGATTCATTGACGAGGCGTTACGCGCACAGGCGGAAGAGGCAGGGGTACGCGAATTGATTTTCAAGGCCAGTGCGGCAGAGGATCTATGTGAAGCCTTTGTAAGGCTGGCACAAACGACTGGCGAGAAACCCGGGGATGAGAAAGGTGGGTAATTGCGTGCCGCGCAACGTCGCATTCTTGCTTTGTCTCATTGGGCAAAAAACATCCGACCGCATCTCAGACAACTGATGCCATGAGTTCGCTTTCGCGTCCAGAACAGGAGAGTGATCACCTTACGTCCGCCATTGATCGGCTAGCGCTGCTGGTCGCGCTTACGCTCGCGCTGATTCTACCGGTTGGGTTTGCCACCCTCACCTACCGGCATGATGTCTTTCAGGTCGACACACTCGCACAAACCAAGGCCGCCGCGATCACCGGTCTCGTCACCGCCAATCCCGGCACCTGGACATCCGGGGTACCGCGTATCTTGGATGTGCTGGCGAATTACCCGGCACCGATGGATGGTGGTGCCGCGAGTGCATATAGTGCCAACGGCGTGTTGCTCGCTGACGTTGGCACCCCCCTCAACCAGCCGCGAATACAGCGCTCGCACCCAATCTATGCTGCGGGCGGGGTTGTCGGTCGCGTTGAGGTGTCGCGGAGCATGAACGATCTTATCTTTGGCACCTTACTCACAACGCTGGCGGGCCTGGTGCTGGGTGCTGCGGCCTACGGGCTCTTTCGGGCGGGTCCGCAACGGGAGCTCCACCGGATGCGCGAGGCACTTAGCGCCGAGCAAGCTGCATTGCGCGCCAATGAAGAGCGCTACCGTAACATCGTCGAGTGGTCGCTTGAGCCTAGCGCGGTTCATCGCCACGGAAAAATAATCTATGTCAACCCGGCCGCCATAAAGATGATGGGCGAAACGTCCGCGCAGAGTCTCGTGGGCAAGTCCGTCCTCGATCTGATCCACCCGGACTCGCGGGAGACCGTAATGGCGCGGTTGAAGCAAATAGCCATGGGGGAACAGCAGCAATTGGTGACTGAAGTAAGATTTCTCAGGCGGGATGGTAGCGTCATCGATGTTGAAGTTCAGAGCACTTCAATTGTTTACGATGGAGAACCAGCCACGCAGGCTTCAATCCACGATGTCACCGAACGCAAGCGGGCGGAAAAAGTGTTGGCCGCAGTGCAGCGCCGCAGCGCTGTCCTCGCCCAATTGGGCCGCAAACTCGCCGAGGCCGACACACGCAAGGTTGCGGCGGTCCAGATCCTCGATACGGCGCAACAATTGCTCGCCTGGGACAGCGCCTGGCTGCACCTTTGGGATGTGAAGCAGCAGAAAATGGTGGATCTGGCCGACTTCGATCTCATCGATGGCGAAATTCGCGAGGTATCCCCAAACGTGGTGGCGCTACGCACGCCCACGCCCATGGTGCGTCGCGTCATGCAAGAAGGGCCGCAACTACTGCTGCGCGACACCGAGTCTGATGCAGGAATTGTTGGGACTATTTTCGGGAGCGGTCGACGTTCGCTCTCGTTGATGTTTGTCCCGATTCAACTTGCCGGTCGGATCATCGGCATTCTCTCGATCCAGAGCTATCAGCGCCACGCCTACGATCAGGCAGCCATTGATCTGCTACAGGATCTGGCTGCCCAGTGCGCAGGTGCACTGCTGCGGCTGCAGAGTGCTGACGCCTTGCGCGCGAGCGAGGAGCGCTTCCAACTGGCAAACCGTGCAGTATTTGATGTCATTTGGGATCAGGACCTCACCAACGAGACCATATGGTGGGGCGAGCACTTCGAAGAAATCTATGGATATCGCAGAGACGATGCCAGTCAAAACGGAGATTTCTGGCGCAGTTGCCTTCACCCTGAAGACCGCGACCGGGTCGTGGCCAGCGTAAAAAAATCGTTCGACTCGGATGCCGACGATTGGTCAGAGAGTTATCGCTTTAGACGTAGAGACGGCTCGTACGCATTTGTCGAGGACCGCGCACTGATCATCCGTGATGCCAACGGCCAACGCGTCCGGCTACTCGGCGCGATGCGGGATGTCACGGAACGCAACCGTGCCGAGCGCGCGCTGCAAGAAAGTGAAGAGCGTTACCGGTCACTGGCTGAGTTTTCGCCCGAACCTATCGGCGTTCACCGTGACGGAAGAATGCTCTATGTCAATCCCGCAGCCATCCAGATGTTTGGCGCAACTACCGCGCAAGATCTGGTGGGCAAACCGATGCTCGATCTCGTGCACCCGGACTCTCATCAGCTCGTACTGTCGCGGATGAAGACATATGCGACCGGCAACAGCACGGCTCCCATGACAGAAATGAAATTTCTCAAGCTCGATGGCACGGCCATTGACATCGAAATCAACAGCACGTTGATCGCCTACAACGGCGGGTCGGCAGTTTACTTTGTCGTTCGTGACATCACCTCCCGCAAGCAAGCCGAGCTGGCACGGGCCTCGCTGGAGGCACAGCTGCGGCAATCACAGAAGATGGAAGCCATCGGCACCCTGGCCGGCGGCATCGCCCACGACTTCAACAACATCCTGGCCACCATCCTGGGCAACACCGAGCTGGCCCGCCAGGACGCCGGCAGCACCCCCCAGGCAATAGAGAGC
>JANOQY010000179.1:0-1830 GCA_031414995.1 Betaproteobacteria bacterium | reverse complement strand
GTCGATCATCATGATGGCGTTCTTCTTGACGATACCGATCAGCAAAATAATACCGATGATGGCGATAATGCCCAGATCGTTTCGCGAGACCAGCAGCGCCAGCAGCGCGCCGACGCCTGCCGATGGCAGCGTCGACAAAATAGTGATCGGGTGGATGTAGCTCTCGTACAAGACGCCCAGCACGATATACATCGTGACAATGGCCGCGAGAATCAAAAATAACGTGTTGGTGAGCGAGGCGCGAAATGCCAGCGCAGCACCTTGAAACCCGGTGCGTATGCTGGCCGGTACGCCCATTTCCTGTTCAGTTCTCTCGATTGCCTTCACTGCATCGCCGAGTGAATGGCCTGCCCGCAGATTGAACGAAATGGTTGTCGCCGGAAACTGGCCAATGTTGTTGATCGCGAGCGACGCCGGTTTTTCAATTACGGTGGCGACGGCGGAGATCGGTATCTGCTGGCCGTTTGAGGAGGTCACGTAAATGTCGTTCAGCGCCTGCGGGCCCAGCTTGTATTCAGGTTTGACTTCGAGCACGACCCGATACTGGCTCGTTTGCGTGAAAATCGTGGAAATGAGCCGCTGGCCAAACGCGTTGTAGAGCGCATTGTCGATTGACAACGGCGTTACGCCCAGACGCGCAGCGGTATCGCGATCGATATTGAGATACGCCTGCAAGCCCTGATCCTGCAAATCCGACACGACATCGGCGAGTTCAGGCAGCGTGGCGAGCTTATCGACAATCCTGTGCGTCCATTCGCCCAGTTCTGCCGAATTCGCACTTTCCAGCGTGAACTGGTATTGGGTGCGGCTGACGCGATCTTCAATCGTGAGATCCTGCACCGGCTGCATAAAGAGCTTGATGCCTTCGAGCTTGTCAAGTCGCGGCTTCAGCCGCTCGATCACCGCCGAGGCAGTTACGCTCCGCATACTGTGCGGTTTCAGATTGATGAGCATGCGACCGCTATTGAGCGTGGTGTTGATGCCATCGACACCAATAAACGACGAGACACTTTCCACGGCCGGGTCTTCAAGCACGGCTTGCGCTAATGCCTGTTGCCGCTGCGACATGCTGGCAAATGACACCGACTGCGGCGCCTCTGAAATCCCCTGAATGACGCCGGTATCCTGCAACGGGAAAAATCCCTTCGGCACAAAAATATAGAGCAACACCGTCAAAGCAAGTGTGCCGATGGCGACGAGCAAGGTCAGCGTCTGGCGATCCAGCACCCAATTGAGCATCACGCCATAACGCGCGATGATGTTGTCAAACCACCGCCCGGTGACTTTATAGAAACGGCTCTGCTTTTCTTCCGGGGTGTGTTTCAACAACCGCGCGCACATCATTGGCGTGAGCGTCAGTGAGACGACGGCTGAAATCAGGATCGCGACCGCCAGCGTAATGGCGAACTCCCGAAACAATCGACCGACTACGTCGCCCATAAACAACAGCGGGATAAGCACTGCGATCAAGGAGAAGGTGAGCGAAATGATGGTGAAGCCGATCTGCTCCGAACCCTTGAGCGCGGCCTCCATCGGCGAATCACCCTCTTCGATGTAGCGCGAAATATTTTCGATCATGACGATGGCGTCATCGACCACGAAACCGGTGGCAATGGTCAATGCCATCAACGAAAGATTGTTGAGCGAATAGTCCGCCAGATACATCACCCCGAACGTGCCGACCAATGACAGCGGAACGGCCACGCTGGGTATTATTGTTGCCGCGAAATTGCGCAAAAACACGAATATCACCATCACCACCAGCGCGACAGCCAGCATCAACTCGAACTTCACGTCGTTCACCGAGGCACGAATAGTCACGGTACGGTC
>JANOQY010000178.1:0-5698 GCA_031414995.1 Betaproteobacteria bacterium | reverse complement strand
CGGTCGCCCGGATTGGGTGGCATCTGCGCGTCGCGCTCTCAATTTTGTGCGGCACATCATGTGGAATCCTGACACGCAAAGATTGTTTGCGACCCACAAAGGCGGTAAGACGCATTTGAATGCATATCTCGACGACTACGCCTTTCTGTTGAAAGCGCTGATCGAAATGTTGCAGGCTGATTTCCAAATCGAAGACCTGCAATTTGCGCAACAACTCGCCGACGTGCTTCTCGATCAATTTGAAGATCAGGCAACAGGCGGATTCTTTTTCACCAGCCACGATCACGAGCAGCTGATCCAACGGCCCAAACCCGGCCTCGACAATGCCACGCCCTCCGGCAATGGCGTCGCGGCGCTGGCATTGCAGCGGCTGGCACATCTCACCAACGATGTCCGCTACGCCGAGGCTTCACGGAAGACGCTGGCCGTTTTTTTCGAGCAGATCGAGGATCACCCCGCCGCTTTTGGCAGCTTATTGATCGCGCTGGAAGAACAATTGCTGCCGCCGCGCTTGGTGATTTTGACCGGCCCAACGGATGGCGTCGCTGCGTTCCAGCGAGCGCTGGCCAGTAATTACCTTCCAACGACGATCACGCTTGGGCTCGCGAATGGTACAGACGGCCTGCCCGTAGCACTTGCGCGACCGGCCACTGCAGAAGTCAACGCGTTCATTTGTCAGGGCGTTACTTGCCTTGCGCCACAGACCGACATCGCAAAATTGCAAGAAGTACTTAAAATGTCTATAGTTTCCGTCTGACTTTATCCCAAGTCACGTTAAAATTTTGGAGATCCCATGAAACGCCTATTTACCGCATTGACCGTTGCCGGCTGCGCACTTTTCACCACCGGCAATGCCTTAGCCATCGACGAGTTGCACAAAAAATACGCCTGCACCGCCTGCCATGCCGACGACAAAAAGCTGGTCGGCCCGTCTTACAAGGAAGTGGCCGCCAAATACAAGGGCGACAAAGATGCAGTAAAAAAACTGTCCGAGAAGGTCCGCAAAGGCGGCATGGGCGTCTGGGGACAGATTCCGATGCCACCAAATGCAACGGCGACGGATGCAGAACTCAAAACGATGATAGAAGCGGTGCTCAAGACCAAGTAAGCGTATTGCATCAATATGCAGGGAAAAAGCCGACCAATGAGTCGGCTTTTTTCGTCCTGGGGCGGTGCCTGTCCACCCCCAATTACCCTTGTTTTTGATTGACAATCGCGAAAATCGGTTCGCATAATTATGGTTGTTGCGTTTTTGTGTCATCCCGACTTTCCCATCCCCTCTCAACCATTCCCATTTTGGAGCTGCCCCGATGAAAAATTCCTACAAACTCGTATTCGCCGCACTGCTCGCCGCTGGTGTCGTCGGCTGCGGTAAAGAAGAAGCAAAACCGGCTCCTGTTGCCGCGCCTGCAGCACCGGCCGAGCCTACCGTCACCGTGACCATCGCCCACGCTGGCCCGCTAACAGGTTCCATCGCGCATTTGGGCAAGGATGACGAGAACGGCGTACGTCTGGCAGTTGATCAAACCAACGCCAAGAAGATCAAGATTGACGGCAAAGTACTCAATATCAAGTTCCTCACCGAGGACGACCAAGCCGATCCGAAAGTCGGCACCACCGTTGCGCAAAAGCTGGTGGATGCAAAGGTCGTCGCCGTCGTAGGCCACCTGAATTCCGGCGTAACGATCCCGGCTTCCGAGATTTACGCTAAAGCAGGTATTCCGGTGATCTCCGGTTCCGCCACCAACCCGACATTGACCGAGCGTGGCCTCAAGAACGTTTTCCGCACCGTTGGCCGCGATGACCAGCAAGGCCCTGCACTGGCGACTTATATCGCCAACGAATTAAAGGGCAAGAAAGTTGCGCTGATTGACGATAAAACTGCCTACGGCGAAGGCTTGGCAAACGAAGTCGAAAAGACCCTCAAAGCTGGCAAATTGAATCCAATCGCCCGCGAGCGTACCACCGACAAGGAAACCGACTTCAAAGCCATTCTCACCAAGATCAAGGGCAAAAATCCTGACGTTATCTTCCACGGCGGCATGGACGCGACCGGCGGACCGCTGCTGAAGCAGGCGCGTGAACTCGGCATCAAAGCGGTGTTCGTGTTTGGCGATGGTGCCTGCACCACCGAAATGTCCAAACTTTCCGGCGCCGCTGCCGAAGGTTTTGTGTGTTCACAAGCCGGACTACCATCAGAAGCCGCAAGCAAGGAATTCCTCACGGCGTTTAACGCCAAATACGGCGAAGTAAAACAGTACGCACCGTATTTTTATGATGGCGCGATGGCCATGATTGAGGCGATGAAAAAAGCCAATTCGGCTGATCCTGCGAAATTCGGCCCGGAAATCTTCAACGTAAGCTTCACCGGTGCCACCGGCAAAGTGGAATTTGATGCCAAAGGTGACCGCAAAGACGCTGAAATCACAATCTTCAAGATGACTGGCGGAAAACTCATGCCAATGTCCTTCGTGAAGAACGGCGTGTCTACTGCGTTTGCAGCGCCTGCCGCTGCCCCCGCTGCAGCTCCAGCGGCCGCCCCTGCTGCGCCTGCCGCTGCACCGGCGAAACCAGCCGAAGCGCCAAAAAAGTAGTAACGCGACAAGAAAAAACGGCACCCGACGGGTGCCGTTTTTTTATGCGCGCCGGATTCATGCGGTAACATCGTAAGCATATGGATATATTCCTTCAGCAGCTCATCAATGGGCTGACCTTGGGCTGTGTGTACGCCGTCGTGGCGTTGGGCTACACGATGGTCTACGGCATCATCCAGCTCATCAATTTTGCGCATGGCGAAGTGGTGATGATCGGTGCCATGGTGGCGTTCAGCGTGATTACTGCACTTGCGGGTTCTGCCGTGCCGCCGCTGATTATCGTGCTACTCGGCGTGCTGGCGGCTATTCCGGCTTGTGCGATGGTGGGCTACACCGTGGAACGCATCGCCTATCGTCCGCTGCGTAATGCGCCTCGTCTGGCACCCCTCATCACGGCCATCGGTATTTCCATCATCCTCCAGCATCTTGCGCTGCTCATCTGGGGGCGCAACTTCATTTCTTTCCCACAAATTTTCCCGACCCAAACCTACCATTTCACGGCTTCCGCCAATAGCGCGACCATCACCAATGTGCAGATCGTCATCATGCTGCTGTCAATGGCGATGATGGCCGGGCTGCTGTTACTGGTATACAAAACGCGCATCGGTATCGCCATGCGGGCAACTTCGCAGAATCCGCAAGTCGCCGGGCTGATGGGCATCAATATCAACAGCGTGATTTCGTTCACCTTCGTGGTCGGTGCAGGCCTTGGCGCGATGGCCGGCGTGATGGTCGGTTCTTACTACGGCATCGCGCATTACCAGATGGGGTTTTTGCTGGGCCTGAAAGCGTTTTCGGCTGCGGTGCTGGGCGGCATCGGTAATCTTGCCGGTGCGGTGCTGGGCGGCATTTTGATCGGCCTTATCGAAGCCTTTGGTGCGGGTTACATGGGCGATTTAACCAACGTATGCTTTCTGAATGAATGGCTGCCCGGCTTTTCGCGCATGTGCGAGGCCAACGCAAACGGCAGTCTGTTTGGCAGCAACTACAAAGACGTTTATGCGTTTATCGTGCTGATATTGGTGCTGGTGTTCCGGCCTTCCGGATTACTGGGTGAACGGGTGGGGGATCGCGCATGAGTTTGCAAATGAAGCTCACGAAAATGCGAAAGAACCCTGCGCTGTTCTGGCCCGGCGTAATAATGATTGCGATCGCGCTCATCGCGCTGCCGTTTGTGCTGGCAATGGCGGGCACCGCGTGGGTGCGCATCACCAACTTCGCCATTCTATTTGTACTGCTTTCGCTTGGCCTCAATATCGTGGTCGGCTTTGCGGGCTTGCTGGATTTGGGCTACATCGCTTTCTATGCCGTTGGTGCGTATGTGTATGCGCTGCTGGCTTCGCCGCATTTCGGATTGCATCTGCCGTTCTGGATCATCCTGCCGATTGGCGCGTTGGTGGCATGCATTTTCGGCGTACTGCTCGGTGCGCCCACGCTTAAATTGCGCGGCGATTATCTGGCCATCGTCACGTTGGGCTTTGGCGAGATCGTGCGAATTTTCATGAACAATTTATCCGAGCCGATCAACATCACCAACGGCCCCAAAGGCATCTCCACGATTGATTCGATCAAAATCGGCAGCATCGATTTTGGCAATGACACAAAGATCGGCGATTTCGTATTGTCCGGCACGATCAAATATTATTTTTTGCTGCTGGTGATCATGCTGATCGTGATCGTGATCAACCGGCGGCTACAGAATTCGCGCATTGGTCGTGCATGGGAGGCAATTCGCGAAGACGAAATGGCAGCGCGCGCAATGGGCATCAACACCACGCGCATCAAACTACTGGCGTTTGCGATGGGTGCCTCATTCGGCGGTATTGCGGGCGGCATGTTTTCTGCGATTCAAGGTTTCATCAGCCCGGAAAGTTTTGTGCTTAACGAAAGCGTGATGGTGCTGGCGATGGTGGTGCTCGGTGGCATGGGCAATATCATCGGCGTGGTCATCGGCGCAATATTGCTGTCGTTTGTGCCGGAAATTTTGCGATACACCGTTGAGCCAGCGCAAATGGCGTTGTTCGGCAAGATGTGGATTGAGCCCGAAGTACTGCGCATGTTGCTGTTCGGTTTTGCGATGGTGCTGATGATGCTGTTTCGTCCAGCCGGGCTAATGCCGTCAGCCGTGCGCAAACGCGAATTGACGAAAGAATGAAACCCATTCTTGAAATCAGTGGCATCACGAAGCGATTTGGCGGCTTGACCGCGCTCTCGGACGTGAGCTTTGCCATTCCCGCAGGCTCGATTTATGGCTTGATCGGCCCCAATGGTGCTGGCAAAACCACACTGTTCAACGTGCTCACTGGCCTTTATCCGTTTGATGAAGGCACGTTTACATTCCAGGGTAATCAGCTCAAGGAATTAACGCCGGACCGCATTGCCGCACTGGGCATTGCGCGTACCTTTCAGAATATTCGCCTGTTCGCCAATCTTTCGGCGATTGAGAACGTAATGATTGGCCGCCACGTGCGCACGTATGCCGGTGTGTGGGGTGCGATCACCCGCAACGCCGCGACTCGGGCGGAAGAGGCGGCGATACAAAAGCGTGCGCACGAGCTGCTGACCTTTGTCGGACTCGATGCTCGCGCCAACGATTTGGCCAAACACCTTTCCTACGGTGATCAGCGTCGGTTGGAAATCGCCCGCGCGCTCGCAACCGATCCCAAAGTATTGGCACTGGATGAGCCTGCCGCCGGCATGAATGCAACCGAAAAGCACTCACTGCGCGCGCTGCTGGAATTGATCCGCGCGCAAGGCATCACAATTTTGCTCATCGAACATGATGTGAAGCTGGTGATGGGGCTATGCGACCGCATTGCCGTGCTGGAATACGGCAAGAAAATCGCCGAGGGCATACCCGCCGATGTGCAGAAAGACCCGAAAGTGATCGAGGCCTATCTGGGTGTGGCGCCAGAAAAAGCGGCGGCGGCATGAGTCTGCTAAGTTTAAAAGACGTTCACATCGGCTATGGCGGCATTAAAGCTGTGAAGGGGATTACCTTCGATGTGGCAGAGCACGAGTTGGTATGTCTGATCGGTGCCAATGGTGCGGGCAAAAGCACGACGTTAAAAGCGATCAGTGGATTGTTGGCGCCAACTGCCGGC
>JANOQY010000177.1:0-2375 GCA_031414995.1 Betaproteobacteria bacterium | reverse complement strand
CGTTTTGCTCTCCACGTCCCACAGGCGAATAGACTTATCGGTAGATCCGGAAGCGACGGTCCGACCATCTGGTGAAATTGCAACGGCGTAGACCTGCGAGGTATGCCCCTCCAACGTGACGATCAGCGCGCCACCAGACTTATTCCAGAGACGAACTGTTTTATCTGCGCTGACACTCACAATCATCCTTCCGTCGGCGGAAAAACGAAGTGCATGGATCTCGTCGGTGTGCCCCTTGAGCGTCGCAAGCAGTTTTGCCGTTTTTACGTCCCACAACCGTACCGCGTTGTCGAGCGCACTTAGGGCAACGGTTTGCCCATCGGGCGAAAAGGCGCCTGTGGGTAACCGCCGAGTATTCTCTGGGATGGTAGCAAGGTCCGGTCCACCCTCAGCATCGCGGATCACAGCGCTGGCTAAATCCGATGACCGTAGCAGCACCAACGGCCGCCCGGTAGGTGGCCACCAACCCGCAAGCACACCGCCGCCACCTGACGAGACAATCGACGGGCCGCTTGCCTGTTGCGCCACGGTGACACCGCCAACGCTTCTTCTCGCCATCCCCATTGCGCGCAGATCAGCGGTAAAACCCCAGTTAGTGTTTACGCGCGCGCCCATGGCGTCGATGGCCGGGAGCGGGCTACCGCTCATCACATCCCACCGACGTATCACGCCGTCGAATCCCGAAAAGGCACTCAACGTGCGACCATCGTCGGAAAATCGTAGCGGGTTGGCGGGAGTTCGGGAGCCATGCAAAGTGGTGGTCAACGTACGCGATTCGACATTCCACAAGCGAATAGCTCTATCGACTGACGATGTAGCCAAGATGCGCCCATCGGGCGAAAAGACTACAGTCGAACTGGGTATCGTTGAAAAACCTGCCGCAGAAACGGCTTGCCAATTCGGCATGGTCAGCTCACCGATGCGCCGGCCGTCCTCGGCGATCCAAAGCTTCAGTACTTTATCTGAGGCAGCCACCGACACAATGGTGCGACTATCTGGTGAAAATCGCACGTTTGTGCTGGGGCCTTGATGACCGGAAAGTGTTGCCACCAACTTTCCAGTGGTGACGTCCCACAAACGTGGCCCCGCATCATTCGTTGTGGGTGCAGCGGTGGACCAACTGAGCAGTCGTTGTCCGTCCGCAGAAAACACCGCCCAAGACGGGTCAAGTTGATGGCCCTTGAGAACATGGAGTGGCTTGCCGCTCGCAACATCCCAGATTCGAACAGACTTGTCAGCTGACCACGAAACAATCTTACGGCTGTCCGCAGAAAACACAATATTGTTTGCGAACTGCTCGTGGCCAGCCAACACATGCAACAGCTTATACTCAACCATGTCCCAGAGTCGAACCGTCCGGTCCATCGTGGCGGCCACGAGGATTCGACCGTCTGGTGAAAACGCCATGTTAATTACCCCATCCTGGCCGGTACTCAAGGTCGCGACCAACTTACGGGTCTGCGTGTTCCACAACCGTACGTAGGGGTCGGTCGCCGACTCCGCCAGCAGACCGCCATCGGGGGAAAAAAGCACACGATCAACTGGCTCCTTGTTGCCTGTAACGACAAACGTTTTGACACCGGGGCTTGCAATCCGCTGACCACGGAGACGTGCCACCATGTTGTCCATCTGAGCATTGCCAGCACGCGGCAAGCGTGCCAACGCGTGTGCCGCAAAAATCTGGCCTTCATTTGCACGGCCTTCCACAAACGAGCGATCCGCCCTATCTGCCAAGGCAGTGAAAGCCAACACATCGTTCTCTTCCCGGGCTTTTTCAGCAACAACCCGCTGTACGTCGGTTGCTTCCCGCTGAAAATCAGCCTCGGTCTTGCCTTCCACCGCACGCTTTTCCGCCGCTTCGGCAAGAAGCTGCTGTGCCTCCGCACGCACCCGTTGCGCGTCTGCGCCTTCACGCGCGATGTCGGCGTCCTTCTTTGCTGTGATCGCGGCCAATCGCTGCTCCTCCGCAACACTTCGCGCCCGACTCGCCTCAACCGCCAGCCAAGAAATCCCCAAGAACACTGCCAGCAACACCGCGCCCACCGTTGCGTAGAATCGCTGCCGCTTCTTCTGCCTGGCTATCTGCCGCTGCGCTTCAGCCAACGCTGCCTCTGCGCGCCGTTGGTCCCGACTCGTCTTCGCCACGCCCGCTAACACGTCGTGGATTAACTCCAGGCGCACCAGTCCGCCGCGCTCTTCCCTGCGCAGGATGCGTCGGTCAACTAAGGTCTGCAATGCCGCCTCGTTGATGCCCGGCTCCGCCAGCGCATTGTCAAGTGCACAACTATCGCGATAACCGGCAGTTGTTAGCAGCCGATCCTCAACGAAGTGCCTGACCTTGACATCAACGCCTGCAAAGCCTTGCCGGTAGAACT
>JANOQY010000176.1:0-2798 GCA_031414995.1 Betaproteobacteria bacterium | reverse complement strand
GAAAATGGCAAGATCGCTACTACACCCGCTCAATGATCAGTGCTATTCCCTGACCTATGCCTATGCACATCGTGCAAAGCGCATAACGTCCTTTGGTTCTTTCCAACTGGTTTAATGCGGTGGTCACCAGACGCGCGCCAGATGCACCCAGCGGATGTCCCAGAGCAATCGCGCCGCCATTGGGATTCACATACGGCGCATCGTCGGCAATACCGTGGTCGCGAAGAACAGCTAATGCTTGTGCCGCAAAAGCCTCGTTGAGTTCGATAACGTCCATGTCAGCCAGCTTCAAATTGGCCAACGCCAGCACCTTCCGCATGGCAGGTGCTGGGCCGAATCCCATGATGCGCGGTTCAACACCGGCAGTCGCCATCGCCACGACGCGCGCGCGCGGTGTGAGGTTATGCTCCTTCGCAACAATCGCGGACGCAAGCAGCAGGGCGCACGCACCATCGTTAATCCCGGACGCATTTCCAGCCGTTACCGTACCGGATTCGCTTACGATAGCTTTCAACTTTGCCAGTGTTGCCTGCGTGGTATCGGCGCGCGGATGTTCATCTGTGTCAATCACGATCTCCCGACCTTTGCGGTGCGGTATTCGAACTGGCGCTATTTCAGTTTGGAATATGCCCGACAGGTGCGCGGCGTGACAGCGCTGCTGGCTGCGAAATGCAAAGTTGTCTTGATCGGCACGGCTGATGTTGAATTGTTTGGCAACGTTTTCAGCCGTTTCGGCCATAGAGTCGACCCCGTATTTGGCTCTTAGCGCAGGGTTGATAAATCGCCAGCCCAATGTTGTATCCGCGATGTGCGCTTGTCTTGAAAATGCCGATTCTGCTTTGGCCAATACGAAGGGCGCACGCGTCATGTGTTCGACGCCGCCCGCGATCATGAAGGCAGTTTCACCGGATTTGATCGCGCGCGCCGCCGAGCCAATCGCATCGAGGCTCGATCCGCACAGGCGATTGATGGTGACACCCGCTACTCCCACCGGAAGGCCCGCGAGCAATGCTGCGATTCGCGCGACATTACGACTATCCTCACCAGCCTGATTGGCGCAACCATAAAAAACGTCGTCGAGACGCGACCAATCGACGCCAAGATTGCGTGCCATCAACGCCTGAATTGGATGAGCTGCAAGATTGTCTGCCCGGACCACAGCAAGGCCGCCTGCGTGTCGACCAAACGGTGTGCGGATCGCATCACATATAAATGCTTCTTTCATTTTGGTGACTCATTCGCTATAGAAATTTTTGTTGGTCGCTGCCATTTCTTCAAGCAGCGGCGCAGGTGTCCAGAAATCCGGACCAAACTGGTCTCGATATTTCCCAATGGCATCTAGTACATTTTTCACACCAACCTCGTCTGCATAAAACAATGGTCCTCCGCGATAGCGTGGAAAACCATAGCCGTGTAGCCACACCATGTCGATATCGATGGCGCGAGCGGCCACACCTTCTTCGAGTATTTTTGCCGCTTCATTGATCATGGAATACAAGCAGCGCTCAAGTATTTCCTGTTCGCTGATCTGCCGTCGAACAATGCCATGCTCTTTCGAATGATCGACGATCAAGCGCTCAATCACCGGATCTGGTAGCGGCACGCGGCTGCCGGACTCGTAGCGATACCAGCCAGCACTCGTCTTCTGACCAAAGCGTCCAAGTTCGCAAACTTTGTCCAGCAAATTACAGTCACGCACGCCCGGTTTGCGCAGGTGTGCCCGCGACTGGCGATTGCGCCAGCCGATGTCCAGCCCGGCAAGATCACTCACCGCGAACGGTCCCATCGCAAAGCCAAAGTCATAGAGCACTTTGTCGATTTGTTGCGGCAGCGCGCCTTCTTCCAATAGAAAAAGTACTTCGCGCGAGCGCTGCGCCAGCATACGGTTGCCGACAAAACCATCCGCGCCGCCTACCAGTACCGCGACTTTGCCGAGTTTTTTCCCGACCTGCATCACGGTCGCGAGCACATCAGGCGCCGTGCTCGCCGTGCGCACGTTTTCCAGCAGCCGCATCACATTGGCTGGGCTGAAAAAATGCATACCCACGACATCTTGTGGACGCTTTGTGAATGACGCGATCTTGCTGACATCGAGATACGACGTGTTGCTCGCGAGAATTGCGCCGGGCTTTGCTATGGCATCGAGTTTCTCGAACAGGGTCTGCTTGACCTCAATGTCTTCAAATACCGCTTCGATAATCAGATCGGCGTGTCGAATCGCGTCGAAATCCAGTGACGCACTAATCAGGAAAAGGCGACCTTCCATCTCGTCGGCGCTCAACCCACCTTTGGCAGCAGTGGCCGCGTAGTTCTTGCGGATGGTGGTCATACCGCGATCCAGCGCGTCTTGCTTTGCATCCAATAAAGTTACCGGGATGCCTGCATTGGCAAAGCACATCGCGATGCCACCACCCATTGTGCCCGCGCCGATAACTGCGGCGGTGCGAATTTCCCGCGTTGCCGTGTCAGACGGCAAACCGGGAATCTTCGCAACTTCGCGTTCACCGAAAAAGGCGTGACGCAGGGCCTTCGACTGTGAAGATGCCTTTAACGCCAGAAATAGTTCGCGCTCGCGTTTCAAACCATCTCCAAATGAAAGCGCGATACAACTGCGAACCGCCTTGACGCATTCAACCGGCGCGATCAAGTTGCGATATTTTTTCGCGATGTCACGTTCAAGGTCATCGAATGAAATTGCTGATTCGATGTTGACGACCAACGCATTTGTTCGGCGAATGTCAAGGCCTTTGACGAGAATGCGTTTCGCATAATCCAATGCGGATTCCACAAGTTCACCA
>JANOQY010000175.1:0-13543 GCA_031414995.1 Betaproteobacteria bacterium | reverse complement strand
ATGGGGAGCCTTCGCGCCATCGCGCAAAAGACACCAAGTCTGACTTTGAACATTCAAGTCGTCACCAGACAAAACAACTAACTTCCCCAAACAAATCATTTGCTTACATCCACTCGGTATGTAAACGTTGGGACACTAGTGAGTCAAAGTAGAAAACACTAGCACTGGCGCGGCTCCTGGCATTAAAACGCCGGGGAAATCCCGCCAGTGCTAGTGTTTGATGGAGTTTTGCTGGCTATTCCGTTCCAGCCACTTCGGCTTTTGGCGTGCGCCGCAGTTTCGCCATCAGCCGCCCCAGGAGTCCCTCAGCATCGTCCACATAGGTATAGACAGCTGGCACCACCAGCAAACTGAGCAGGGTCGAGGTCACCAGCCCGCCGATCACGGCCACCGCCATCGGCGAGCGAAATGACGGGTCGGCACCCCAACCGAATGCGATCGGCAACATGCCAAAGCCCATCGCCAAGGTCGTCATGACGATTGGTCTGGCACGTTTGTGGCAAGCGTCGATCAGTGCATCGAAACGGTTCAGGCCGTGATCGCGACGCGCGACGATGGCGTATTCGACGAGAAGGATGGAGTTCTTGGTGACGATACCCATCAGCATCAGCAATCCGATCAGCGACGGCATCGAGAAACTCTTATTGGTAAGCAGCAGCAGGATGAAGGCCCCGCCAATTGATAACGGCAGCGCAGCCAGAATGGTCATCGGCTGCATGAAATCCTTGAACAGCAACACCAGCACCGCGAAGATGCAGAGCACGCCGATAAACATGGCTAGTCCAAAGCTCGCAAACAGCTCTTCCATCATCTGCGTGTCACCGAGCTCGGCCTGACGCACCGCCGGCGGCAGGTTTTTCATGGTCGGTAACTGCATCGCTTCTGCATACACATCGCCCAGCTCGCGCGTGCCCAGTTCGACATCGAACGTGACCTGACGGCTGCGGTCGAGTCGGTCAATTTGTGCGGGGCCCGAGTCCATCGTCACCGACGCCACCTGACTCAGCATGATCGGCGCGCCCTTGCCGGGGATTTGCAGCCGCTCGATGGCGGCAAGATCGGCGCGCGAACTATCGGGCAGTTTTACGCGGATCGCGATTTGGCGCTCGGCGAGATTGAACTTGGGCAGATTCTGGCTGTAGTCGCCGCTGGTGGCGATGCGCACGGTCTCGCCGATGGCCGCAGCGGAAATGCCGAGGTCTGCCGCACGCGCAAAGTCAGGCCGCACGATGATTTCCGGCCGCACCAGACTTGCACTCGATGACACATTGCCAACGCCTTTGAGCGTACGCAGGTCGCGCTCCAGATCCTTGGCGGCACTGACCAACGCATCCGGGTTTTCGCTTTGCAGTACCAGTTGCATTTTCACGCCGGTATCCTGCGGCCCCACGGTCAATCGCACGCCCGGCTGGTCGGCAAGCTTGTTGCGGATTTCCGTTTCGATTTCTTGTTGGCTGCGGCTGCGGTCGCTGCGATGGGACAATGTGACCGTGAGCGCCGCCTTGCGTGATTCGGCCGCAATGCCAATGGCAAACGCATCCCCCGAGACCCCGCCGCCAACCGAGCTGAATACGCTCTTCACGTCCGCAACCGCAATCACCGCTACGCGGGCGCGTTCGGCTGCTTTGAGCGTTTCCTTTAGCGTACTGCCGGGTGGCAGCTCGATGTTTACAAACGTCTGGGCACGGTCGGCTGGCGGCACAAAACCCGTCGGCAACAAGGGGATCAGCGCAAGTGAACCGGCAAAAAACAATGCAGACGTGATGGCGGTGACATTACGGTGGCGAATACACCACGACACCCAACCCAGATAGCGCTTCATGATCGGGCCATCTTCCTGCACGTGCTCCTTGACGGGCTTTAACAGGTAGGCCGCCATCAGTGGCGTGAGCATGCGTGCCACCACGAGGGACGCGAAAATCGCGAGCACCGCAGTCCAGCCGAACTGCTTGAAGAACTTTCCGGGAATGCCTGCCATAAAGGCCGTCGGCAGGAACACCGCGATGAGCGCAAACGTGGTGGCGACTACAGCGAGGCCGATCTCATCCGCAGCTTCGATGGCCGCCTGCAATGGCGGCTTGCCCATGCGTAAATGTCGCGCGATGTTTTCAATCTCGACGATGGCATCATCGACTAGCACACCAATCACCAGCGCCAGCGACGTCAGCGTGACGGTATTAAGCGTAAACCCAAACAGATACATGCCGAAAAAGGTGGGAATCACCGACAGCGGCAGCGCTGCAGCAGCCACTAGCGTCGAGCGCCAGTCACGCAGGAAAAACCATACGACGATCACGGCCAGCAGCGCGCCTTCGATCAGCAGGTGCATGGAGCCGGTAAAGTTTTCCTCGACCGGCCATACGTTATCCACGGATTCGTCGATCTTCATGGTCGGGTGCGCCACGCGCAACTCCTCGATTGCCGTGCGAACCTTGCGCGCCACCGTCACTTCCGAAGCGCCGCGGGTGCGGCTGACCTCCAGTGCCACCACCGGTTTGCCGTCCTGCAACGCAATGGCGCGTTGCTCGGCCACCGTGTCCGCGACCGTTGCCACTTGGTCGAGGCGTACGCGCCTGCCATCAGCTAAGGGAATATCGAGGCCGCTCAACTCGGCCACACTTTTTACGGTGGCGATGGTGCGCACCGATTGCTCGGCACCACCAACATCGCCGCGCCCGCCCGGCGTCTCCTGCTGCACGCGCCGCAACTGTTGCGAGACATCGGCGGCGGTCACACCCAATGCCGACATGCGACTCTGGTCGAGGATCACCTGCACTTCGCGGGTCACACCACCGATGCGCGCCACGCGGCCGACACCAGCCACATTGAGAATGCGTTTGGTCGCAGCGTTATCGATAAACCACGATACCGCTTCCTCGTCCTGCGTGGCTGATGAAACCACATAGGTCATGATCGGCCGTCCTGCGGTCGATACTTTTGAGACGACCGGGTCGCGCATCTCACCGGGCAAATCGGCACGCACCTGGCTCACGGCATCGCGCACGTCGTTGGTCGCTTCGATGGGACTCTTTTCGAGATTGAACTCGATAGTGATGTTGGCCGAGCCGTCGAGGATATTGGTATAGATGTGCTTGACACCCTGTAGCGACGCGACGGCGTTCTCGATCTTGCGGGCAACTTCGGTTTCAAGTTGCGCCGGTGCCGCACCCGGCAGCGAGGCCGAGACCGTCACCATGGGCAACTCGATGTCTGGGAAATCCTGCACGCCTGCCAGCTTGAAACCGACCAGACCGGCGAACGTGAGGAGGATGAAAAAAACGATGGCCGGAATCGGATTCTTGATGGCCCAGGTGGAGACGTTCATGGGGTGCGCTCTATTTCTTTGCAGGTGCAGCAGGCTTGGCAGGTGCTGCTGCCGGTACAGCTGCGACGGCTGGGACAATTTTTACGAGATCACCATCGTTGAGGAATCCCGCACCCTGCGCGACGATGCTGGTGTCCTCAGACAAGCCTTCGCGCACTTCAATGCGATCTGTCAGACGCCTTCCCGCAACAACCTTCTGCTGCGTCACACGGTTGTCGGCCTTGACGACGAACACATACGAAAAGCCGTCACGTACGACCACCGCTTGCTGCGGAACCGTTAGGCCAGGCGAGGCGGTGAGCTCGAATTCGCCTCGTGCGAACATGCCGGCCCGTGCGGCACTACCAGGTGCTAGATCGACGTACACCTGCACATTGCGCGTTTGCGGATCGACCGTCGGCGCGATTACCCGTACCTTGCCGGCGACAGTTGCACCCGTCGGCGTCATCACCGCGACTTTCTGGCCTACCTGAATTTTCGCGAGCTCGGACGAGGTCACTTCTGCGCGCCACTCCAGCCGGTTCTGCCGAACCATGCGAAACAACTCCTGCCCGCCCATGACGACCGCGCCGACCGTCGCTGCGCGTGCAGAAATGGTGCCGCTGTCGGGCGCCAATACCCGCGTGTTGCTGACGCGCACGCTGCTGGCGCGGGCGACGGCGCGCGCCGCGGCCAGACGCGCGGCGGCAGTCTTGGCGGCAGTGGCGTACTGATTGATCTGTTGCGTCGATAGCGCGCCGGTGGCCTCTAGCGTTTTCGCGCGTTCCGCATTGGCTTCAGCTTCAGCCAGTGCTGCCTCGGCCTCCGCCACACTTGCACGCGACTGCGCCAGTTCGGCCTCTACCGTTTCTGGTGCAAACGTCGCCAACACCTGACCACGCTTGACGACATCGCCAACGTTAACGCGCACGTCGTTGATACGCAGGCCGTTGACCTCGGCCCCGACGATGGCGTCCTGCCAGGCGGTGATATTGCCGCTGGCTGAAAACGTGGCGGCGAGCTCGGCGCGTTGCGGTTTGACGGTCGTCACGGTCAATGCGGGCTTCGCACCGCCTGGGGTTTTCTTGTCGTCGGCGGCATTGGCGACGGCGAGAACAACGGCGCCGCCGATGGCGACGAACGACAAAGCGAGCGTGGATTTTTGCCAGTTTTTCATGATTTCATTCAGTTTTTTGCAAAGATTTAAACAGGTGACGCTGGTGTTGTTGAGGATGACAGGGGTGGCGAAGTCACATCCCAGCCCCCACCGATTGCCTTGTAAAGCGCGATCCAAGCCGCCAGTCGTTCACGCGTGACACCGACCGCAACACCTTGCGAGGCGACCACGGCGCGGCGTGCTTCTTCAAGCTCGGGCAGGCTGCCCGCACCGACGCGTACTCGCGCTTCGGCAGCCGTGAGATATTTTTCATAGCCGCGCAGGGCAGCATTGGCATCGGTCTCGCGCTTTGCTGCGCTATCGAGCCGCACCAGGGCTTCCTCGACTTCGCGCACCGCGCGCAGTGCCTTGCCACGATAGGTGGCGAACGACTCGTCAAAGCGCGCACGCGCACCATCAACGGCAGCCGCGCGCCGACCGAAATCAAAAATTGGCAGCGTTAGTGACGGTCCCCAGCTCCAGGTGCGTCCATCCGGGATGCCCGCGCTGCTGAAGTCACTGACACCAATGGAGCCGGTCAGCGAAAGCCGCGGCAGACGATCGGCCATCGCCACGCCGATATCGGCCATGCTGGCGGCGAGATCACCTTCAGCGGCAGCCAGGTCGGGACGTTGCGAGAGTGCGGCGGCAGGGATGGTCGTAAAAGCAAAGCTGCGTGGCGCGGGTACGCGCGCTTTGCCGGCTGCCAGCGCGGCGCGCAGATCCGGCTCGGGCATGGCGGTGAGTTCCGCCAACACCTTTACGATCACATCGCAATCGGCGGCTTGTTGGTTGCGCCGTGCTTCGGCCTCGGAGGCGCTCGCCTGTGACAACGCAGCATTTGCGGGTGCTTCGAATCCGGCATTGGTCTTGAGATCGGTCAGGCGGGCGGTTTCGGCGCGGGATTTCGCATCAACGACGTATCCGGTGAGCAGCAGCTCGCAAGTGCGCAGATTCACATACTGATTTGCTACTTCGGCGGCAATTGAAATGCGCGCGTCGTGCCAATCGGCATTACGTGCGCTGGCGCGTGCAGCGGAGGCTTCACGGGCGCGCCGACCGCCGCCAAACAAATCCAGCTCCCAGGCCGCATCGAGTGCGATGCTGCGCGTGCGTTCACTTTCCGCCGTTGCCGCGCCGGTAAAATTGCCTCCCATGCCAATTCCATTGGCACCGCCCTTGCTGCGGATATCGCTCGCGTTGCCGGTGAACGAAGGCAACAACAATGCCGTCTGCGCGCGTACGAGCGCGCGCGCCTGACCGATGCGTGCAGCCGCCTGCGCAATGGTTGGATTCTCGCGCTGCGCCTGATCAATCAACGTCACCAGCGTAGCGTCGTTCCAGGCGCTCCACCATTGGGCGAGCGTAACTTTGTCACCGCCGTGCGGAAGCGGCGCATTCCACGCGGTTGCTTGGGTCGGCGGCATGCTTTTGAAGTCGGGGCCGATGGCGCAACTGGCAAGCAATGTAATCGCTGCTAGCGCGGCTATGATTCGGTGAATTTTCATTTTGACGTCTTTGTGGATTTTCGCGCTGCTGGTTTGGCTGACGGCGATGTGTTGATGGAACGGGCGGCTATGCGGGTGAACGCGGTTCGCACGATGCGTTGTGAGCGCGCCAGAGAGGCGTCACTCTCTTCGCCCAGATCGAGGATCACGGCACCGACGTAGGCCGCATGGAACAACTCGATGTCATCAAGGCTGATTTGCAGGCCGAGGCTACTGAAACATTGTTGCAGCTTGTCGCGATTGGCCTGCTCGAAACTGGCCAGCCACGGTTTGATGCTCTGGTCTTCGTCCGAGGCGACGATCAGCGCCGTCATTAACCGCGCGAAGCGCCGGTCGCTTACATCCGCGATCAGAAAGTCGAGAAAATTCTTGAGTGTTAGGACGCCCGATTCGATACTGCTCGCCATGATGGCCAGCATTGCGTCGCAGCCGTACACCGCTGTTTCGCGCAGCAGTTCGTTACGACTTGGAAAGTAGTAGGTCACATGGCTTTGTCGCACGCCAGCGCGTTCGGCTACACGCGTTTGTGTGAGTGCGCTAAAGCCTTCGTCGTTGAGCAAAAGTACTGCGGCGTTAAGAATGCGGTCACGGGTGTTGGTTGGTGCAGGCAATGCGGCAACGGCATCCGGAAACGTCGTTGGCAGCGCGAGTACTGCACTTTTTGTCGTGGGGTTCGTCGCCTTTGGATGCGGATTGGGAGGCTTGGTGGTCGTCATGTTGGTAATAATACCAAAGTTTGGTTAAATTACCAACACAGGCGAACTCTAGCACTGGTGCGGCTTGGCAGGCATTTTTGCCACGAATGCCTCGTCAATAGGCGTTCTGCGTAAAAAGTACTATGACGTCAACGCCACGCGATCCCCAACTCTCACCGAACCCAGTTTCACGGGAATGAGGTTCATGCCAAACATCACGCCATTGGCTGAATCGCGATACGTCGCTAGCGATTGCAATGGTTCCGGCCCGCGCACCACGCCGTCTGCCTGATCGGTGGTCGTGACCTGACAGCGCACACAGGGCTTCACTGCGCGAAACACCGCATCGCCGATCATGATTTCACCGAGGCGATCTTCCGCGAACGCCTCGCATCCTGTGATGACCAGATTGGGGCGGAAGCGATTCATCGGTATTGCCATGCCACCGTTCTCAACGATACGCGCATTCAAATCAGCGAGTGAAGCCTCGGATGCAATCAGCAAAGGGTAGCCATCCGCGAAGCTGACGATTTCGCCGTTTTTCGCAAACTCTGGATTAACGGGACGCTTCGCCGACTCGGGCATGTATACCAGATGCACTTCGGCACCAAGATAGTCCGACAGCCATTTGTCAGCTTCCGGCGTGACGGGGTGCGCACTTGATTCGCTAGACCACACCTTCACGACACGCGTGGGCAACTCTTTCGGTGTCGCTGAAAACGAAACGCTGTCCATATCGGGGGCGGAAAAAGTCACCTCACCGTTTTCAATCTCCACCCAAACCGTCGCCATCTTCGGATATTCACGCTGGGTTAGAAATTGGTGGTCTGCGTCAACCACCAGGAATCGGCGGTCGTTTTGAAATCCACGCAACGTGACGAGAGCTTGCGCGAGCGATATTCCGCCCAGCGCTTTGACCGGATAAATGTGAATGCCGCTTAATGAAATTGTCATTGTGTGCCTGCCGAATAAACGTGATAACGTGTCGTCGCAGTATAGCGGCGCTCAAGCTTTTGAGCGCTTTCGTGGTTAAGACTTCTTGCAGAATAGGAGCACTACATGGTTGATTGGGTAAAGAAACTCACCGGCGAATTAATTGACATCATCCAATGGCTGGATGATTCTAACAACACGCTGGTCTATCGTTTTGAGCGGCACAACAACGAGATCAAGTACGGTGCCAAGCTCACCGTACGCGAAGGGCAGATGGCGGTGTTTATCAACGAAGGCCAGTTGGCCGACGTTTACAAACCCGGTATGCACACGCTAACTACGCAAAACATGCCGATCCTGTCGACGCTCAAGGGCTGGAAATATGGCTTCGAATCTCCCTTCAAGGCCGAAGTATATTTCGTCTCGACGCGGAAATTCACCGACATGAAATGGGGCACACCTGGCCCGGCAACGATGCGCGACAAAGAGTTTGGCATCGTGCGCGCAACCGCGTTCGGTATTTACACGATTCGCATTAAAGATCCCGGTATTTTCATCCGCGACATTTCCGGTACTGAGGGTCGCTTCACCACTGATGCCATTCAGGAAAACCTGCGCGGCAAGATCGGCTTGCGCATCAAGGAAGTGCTGCCCGAGTTGGGCCTGTCGATCATCGATATCGAAGCCAAAGTCACGCAGATGGGCGCGATGCTGCGCGAGCGCATCAGTCCAGATTTTGAAGCCATGGGGCTGGAGCTTTGCGAAGTACAAGTGCAGGATGTCGGCTTGCCCGAAGAAGTCGAGAAGGCCATCGACAAGCGCGGTGCCATCGCTGCCGTCGGCAATCTTCAGGCTTACACGCAATACGAAACCGCAAGCGCCATTCACGATGCCGCTACCACGCCAAACAGTGCGGCAGGTGCCGGCATGGGCCTCGGAGCGGGCTTTGCGATGGGCGGCAATATGTTTGGCCAGATGGGTGCTGCGCAAGCGGCAGCCAATGCAGGCGGCGGTGCGGCCGCATCGATGCCGCCACCCTTGCCAACCGCTGCGGCATTTCATGTTGCGATCAACGGTCAACAGGCTGGCCCATTCGATATGGGCGCGTTGCAAGGGCAAGCCGGTAGCGGTGCGCTGAAACGCGATTCGCTCGTTTGGAAAGCGGGTATGGCGCAGTGGTTGAAGGCGGGCGAAGTGCCTGAACTCGCCGCGCTGTTTGCCAACGTGCCGCCACCTGTTCCGCCGTCGGCGTAGTTCGAGCGATACTCACCATCCTCCAAAGGCTACTCCCTCTCCCGTCCCGGGAGAGGGTTGGGGTGAGGGAAAAATCCTCTCCATGAATATCATCATCCGCGCCACCGAACCCACAGACTTTGACGCCATTCGCGAAACGATGGCGCAGCCACGCGCGTATGCAGGCACCTTGCAAGTGCCACTACCGTCGGCTGAGATGTGGAAAAAACGTCTCGCTGAGTTGCCCGCAGGCGATCACACCCTGGTCGCCATCGTTGACGGCAAAGTGGTGGGCAATATTGGATTGCACGCGATCCCAAAATCGCGTCGTCGCGCGCACGCAGCCGCCATCGGCATGGCCGTGCACGACGCGTATCACGGCAAGGGCATTGGCAGCGCACTCATGAAAGCCGTGCTCGATCTGTCGGACAATTGGCTGCAATACACCCGCATCGAATTGACCGTCTACGTCGATAATGCCGCCGCGCTCGCGCTCTACAAAAAATTCGGTTTCGAGATCGAAGGTACGCACAAACAATATGCATTTCGCAACGGTGTTTACGTCGATTCCTACTCGATGGCACGCATCCGCAGTCGCTGATTTTCACGGAGCAAGAATTGGAAAATCCCAACGCCTCACAGACCACGCTCGATCAGATGACATCAAAGGTACGTGCGTTTCCGTGCCGTTCCTGCGGGGCGAAATTATCATTCGCACCCGGTACGGAAACCCTCAAGTGCCCGTATTGCGGTACCGGCAACGACATCCCCAAGTCTGATGATGCGGTCGAAGAGCTCTCTCTCGAAGATTGGCTCCAGCAACTTGAAGCCACGCATGAAACCAAGCAGCAGGAACAAGTCAAATGCCAGAACTGCGGCGGCGAGCAGACCTTGCCCGCGAATTTGTTCGCGTCAGCTTGCACGTTTTGCGGGACGCCGATCACATCGAAAAGCTACGCGCAGCGGTTAATAAAACCGAAATCGCTGGTGCCTTTTAAAGTTACCAAACTACAGGCGCAAGATAAATGGCGCGCATGGATTCGCGGCTTGTGGCTGGCACCGAGTGCGTTGAAACAATTCGCGCAGGGTGATGGCGGCATCAAAGGGATTTACATTCCGTATTGGACCTTTGACGCAAAGACCTACACAAATTACGCAGGCCAGCGTGGCGATGACCACACCGAGAGTTATCAAACCACCAACGATAAAGGTGAACGCGTCAGCGAGTCGCGCACGCGAACTGATTGGACCAACGTCTCGGGCAACGTGTCGTTTTTTCATGATGACGTGTTGGTGCCGGCCAGCAATTCGTTCGCGGCCGCCGCCGGAAAAAGTTCCGCACAGAGCGCCGGTCTTGATCGGGCGCAGAATACGTTGCGCGGTATCAGTGGCACTCCGTTGGGCAATGTCGTCGGCGCGTTGAGCGGCAAGCTCGCTGGCGGATTCCGTACTTGGAACACCAAGGAGCTCGTGCCGTATCAGGAAGAGTACATCGCCGGTTTTCAGGCGGAGGCTTATCAGGTTGGTTTGAAAGATGCGTTTGTTGGGGGCAAACAGCAGATCGACAATCGCGTTGAGCAACTGGTGCGCGCCGATATCGGTGGCGATCATCAGCGCATCTCGTCACTCAACACCCAGTACAGTCACCTCACGTTCAAACATATTTTGCTACCGATGTGGGTGTCGGCGTATTTGTTTAGCGGGAAGACCTATCGGTTTTTAGTGAATGGACAGTCGGGGGAGGTGGTGGGGGAGTCACCGAAATCGGGGTGGAAGATTTTCTTTTTGGTTTGCGGGATTTTGTTGGCGTTGTTTATTTTCCTGGCGATATTTGGCGGGGGTCGCCGGTAAGTTCGTCGTCCTCGCGAAGGCGGGGACCTAGCGTCTTATTTGAAAGGCGTGGCGCATTTTATCGTTGCGCGCGCAACATGATTCTCGATTTGTGATTCTTTGATGATGCCGGGGTTGCCGGCGGCAAGTCACTTTTCTTGCTTCGCCAAGAAAAGTAACCAAAAGAAGGCGACCCGAGGTTCATCGCCCCGCAAAAGCGCGGGGTGCCTTGCGTTACTCGAAACGACAGGCCGCTGCGGAACTCGGGCTCGAATAGTTAATGCGCAAAAGGCTTTGTTTGTGCTCGCCCTCAGACAGTCCTCGCGGAATGCCCCTGACGTTTCTGCGTTACTCAGCGACTCTCATCGGGACCCGGGCGCACTTTAGACAATTGTTGCCGGGTCAAATGGTGTTGCTAGATTCCGGATCGTAAGAGTGCAACGCGCTCAATGCATCAAGTACGTGATGCCCCCAGTGGGAAAACATCTGATGCCAGTGGTATACCGCGCCAATCGAGTGGCCGCTATCGAATAGCATTAACCCGTGTCGGATGTCCCTATAGATGTCTAGAAAATCATCGAGTAGATCACCGCAACTAGGCTCTGCAATGCCGTCTCCAATCTCCGACGGCACAAAGACCGACCAGTAATGTCGAAATGGAAGTCGTGCAAGGTTCGCCGCTACACCATCAAGCTGGGACTTTGTTAAATCAGGAATATCGGGCCAATCCATGAATGGCACTAGTTCAAGCCCGCAACCGACTGCATATAACATTGCAATCAATCGTTGTGCCTCAGACCTAAAGTGCTCGTCGGATTCTTCAACATGTTTTGTTTCACACCAAGCCACGAATTTTCGAGAGTGCGAAGCAAATTCATCTGCTGAAATCGAGTGGGCAGTCATCGATTCACCCCCGCTTAAACACCGCCAACGCCCCACCCGCCGCCATAAACAAACTCCCAATTCCCCGATTCGTCCAGCGAATATGCTCGGGGTCTTTCAACATCATCAGCACCTTCGCGGCGAACGCGGTGTAACAACCCATCGCAACGAGATCGACAACATTCAACGTGAGCGTGAGGATCACGTACTGAAGCGCCACCGGTTGCGCAGGATCGACGAACTGCGGCAACACGGCAAGCAGGAAAATCAAGCCCTTCGGATTGGTTTGGCTCACCAGAAAACCCTGCATGAATATGCCCTTTGCAGTCGTGTCCTTGAACTCAGTACGCGCCGCAATCTCCTCAAAGGGTACGGGCTCTTCACGAAACTTCTGGATGCCCAACCAGACAAGGTAAAGCGCGCCGCACCACTTCATCACTTCGAACGCCGTGTTCGATGCCATCAAAATTGCACCGAGACCCAACGCGATGATGGTCACATTGACCATGATCGAAACCTGCATGCCGATGCAGTTCCACATGCCGCGTCGCCAGCCGTATTTCATGCCGGCGGACATCGAGGAAAGCGCACCGGGGCCGGGTGAGAAACAGAGCAGGATGGTGGCGATGAAGAAGGTGAGCCAGATACTGACGGTCATGGTCGAGAGTGCTTTAAAAAGACGGATTTATCGGCAAAGTCAAACACTGGCGCGGCTTCTGGCGAGAAAATCTGCCACGAAGCGCGCCCATGCTTGGGTTTTAACTATTTATGCTGGTTACGAGCGCTCCACATACTTCTGGTTTCCCTCTACTGCGCGTTTGGCCATGCCGTCGATCACACCCGGCGCGATGAGTTTCAGCCATTGGCCGAGTTTGCCTTTGACGGTCATGATCTCTTCGCGTTTGCGCGACTCAATTGCGCGCACGATGATGTCCGCACATTCCTCGGCACTCATCACATCGTCCTTGTTCACGGGGTCGATTTTGGCGGGTTTGCCATCAGCGCCCGTCGCATTTTCGCGAATGCCGGTCGCCACAAAGCCGGGATAAATCATCGTCACAGTTACACCTTCATCGGCAAGCTCGATGCGTAGCGAATCAAAGAAGCCGCGCATGGCGTGCTTGCTGGCCGCATAGCCGGTGCGGGTGGGCACGCCGACGAGACCGGTGAGGCTCGCGACACCGACCAGCCTGCCCTTGGATGCGAGCAAATGCGGCAACGCGTGGTGCGTGCAGTACACCGCTCCCATGTAGTTCACCTGCATGATGCGCTCCAGCATCGTGACGTCCTTGATGTCGGCAAATTTTGCCCACATCGTCATACCCGCGTTATTGACCAGCGTGTCGATGCGACCGAATTCTGCAATCGTGGCGTCGATAATCTTCTTGCACTCATCCGATTTACCCACGTCGGCCGATACGGTGATGACCTTGCCGCCAAAGCTGCGCGCTTTCGCGGCAACGCGGTTGAGTTCATCCAGCCGCCTCGCGGTGAGCACCAGCTTTGCGCCTTGCTGTGCGAGCTGGTAGGCAAGTTCCTCGCCGATGCCGGTTGAGGCACCGGTGATGATGGTGACGTTATCTTTAAGTGCGCTCATTTATTCCAGCTCTCCCGTTTTTCTCTTCGCACCATCAATTTTAGTCCCGACCAGTCCTCGTTCACGGCGCAGACTTTCACATCGACCAAGCCAGTGGGCAATACCACCGTGCGTATGCCGTCTTCGGTGAGATCGACAAACAGTTTCGATGATTTCTTCGGCCACGAAATCCACAGGCTGCCATCGGCATGCAGCTTTTTTGATACGGCGGGCAGCGCTTTCTTCAATGCAGCCGCTTCTTTGCAAAACAGCAACACAAGGTCATTGCTGGCCGCTAGTTTCGAAACGAGGGTCGCACCCGCAGGCAAGGGCACCAACAATTGCTCCATGCTTGGCGGCGCATTGAGCAAGACCATCGTGCCGCCTTCTTTCAGCCCCAGCTTTTTCGGTAGCGGTGTTCCGCTA
>JANOQY010000174.1:0-17011 GCA_031414995.1 Betaproteobacteria bacterium | reverse complement strand
AGCTGGGTTTAAGCAGCTAGAGCGTAGTTTTCGTCGTTTGCGACTATTGGTTTGCGGTTGTATTTACGAGGTGACCACCCCTCGGTATGCACGGTTCTGCTTTGTAGCCCACGTCGAAACCAGGTCGGCCCCGAATTCGATGTGTTGATTCTACTCTTAATGTGGGGGCCAGGCCGTCGTTTCCAAGCCTGGCGCGTTTCAGATCGCGGCTGTAGCTGCTTGCGGTTGCGTCAACTTTAGCTGGGCGATACCGGTCCAGACGATGCTGATGCGCGTGCCGCCCAATGGCGAGGTGGCGATGCTGGCGCGGCCGCCGTGCCATTCGGCGATGCGCTGCACGATGGCAAGGCCTAGCCCCGTGCCGCCACCGTCGTTATCAAGACGGCTGCGACTTTCGTCGGTTCGGGCGAATGGCACGAACAGGCGCGCGTGGTCGGCCTCGGGAATGCCGGGGCCGTCATCGTCAACGTGAATCACGAATTGATTGTGTTCATGCGCAACCGAAACTTCCACGCGCTTGTTCGCGAATCGCAGTGCGTTGCGCACCAGATTGCGCACGGCGCGCGCCATGTAGCGCGGCTCGCATGGTGCATCGAGCACATTCATCGCAACGGCTACCGGGATATGCAGGTCGCGTGCTTCAGCGGCTTCAATTTCATCATCAACCGCATTCGGGAGCCAGCTTTCCACTGGCACCGGCTGCATGGCGATGTCAGGTGTGTCGCGATCAAGCTTTGAGTACAACAGCATTTCCTGCACCAGCGCATCGAGTTCGTCGATGTCGTAGTGCATTTTCTTTAGCAGCCGGTCGCGTTCGGTCGTGCTCGCGGCATCGGGGATCAAGCTGAGGGCGAATCGCAGCCGCGACAGCGGTGTTTTCAATTCGTGGGAAACAGCGTTGGTGAGGTCCTTGTGCGAGCGCATGAGCGAGCCGATGCGGGCAGTCATGCGGTTGAACGAATCGGCGAGTGGTTTGAGTGCAGAGCCATTGCGCATTTCCAGATTGCCCTGAAACACGCCTTCACCAATACGCTCGGCCGCGCCTGCGAGTTTGCGTAAATCGCGCCAGAACAATCGCAGCCAGAGCAGAATCGCCAGCGCATAAAGTGATGATTCGATAATCCAGGTCATCGCCAGCGGCGAGAAAACGCCAAATACTTTTGGCCGAGGTGGCGCTGCGACTTGTAGTGCGGCGACGTACTGCGATTCCAGCACGGTGCGATACATATTGACACCGACATCTTTGGCTAACGGCTGGAGATGGAATTCGTGGGAACGAAGTTTTTCAACCGTTCCGGCATCGACTTCGCCGGTGGTCAACAGGGTATCGATGGTGATCAGGCGCGCCGGAGAACCCATGCGCTGGGCTAGGGCATCGAAGCGCGTCGGCCACTCTGCTTGCGGATAAGGGCGCAACGCCTCTTCGACAAACATGAAGGTGCGACGAATACGTTCGTTGCGGTAACTGGTTTCCGCTTCTTTGGATGTCCACTCAAATATCTGTTGCTGAAGCAGGAATGACGTTAGCGATGTGAGCAGGATGAATACCCACAGCTTGATAAATAACTTGCCCATGGCGTTTGCTATTTACCAATCCGCAGGGCTGAACAGGTAGCCGTGCGGGCGTACTGTTTTGACATGCGCCGAGGCGGTGGCACCATCGCCAAGTTTGCGACGCAGCCGTGAGATGCGCGAATCAATGGATCGGTCCACGCCGTCGTAATCGAGCCCGCGCAACGCTTTCAGGATTTCATTTCGCGGCAACACGCGACCGGCATTGCTGGCCAGCAGCCACAGCAGGTCAAATTCGGCGGTCGTGAGGTCGATGGTGTCGCTGCCGATTTTCACATCGCGCGATACTTTACTGATGCGCAATCGGCCGAACTGCAATGATGAGGTGTCGCTGTCCGGCTGCGCGTTTGTGGTCGACCGCCGCAGGATGGCTTTGATATGCGCCAGCAAAACACGCGGCTGCACGGGCTTGGCAAGGTAATCGTCCGCGCCAATTTCCAGGCCCAGCACCTGATCAATATCTTCATCGCGGGCGGTGAGCATGATGATGGGCACGTCTGAGCCGCGCGAACGCAACCGGCGACAGATTTCGAAGCCATCCATGCCGGGCAACATGACATCGAGCACGATTACCTGCGGTTGTTCGTTTTCAATGCGCGCCAAAGCGCGGTCACCACGATGCTCCACATCGACGCGCAGACCACGGTTTTGAAGATATTCAGCCGTCAGACGCGCGAGTTCAACGTCGTCCTCGATAATCAGGACTCGAAACGGCTGCCCGCCGATATTCAACGAGTCTTTGATCGCGCCGTCAGAGGGCGCACTGGAATTTTGGCGTTCGGTTCGCACGGTTTAACTGGGTTTAGTGTGGAAATTTTACGATATGCGCAGGATACTGACATTGGCATTGCCGTTTGTAACCATGTGTCGCTAATTTATATTGGTTTGCGCGATATCTTAGTCGCAAAGCAATGGCCAGAGTTCTGACGGCGCAGCAATTGAGTATTCAGCACCCCAACTGCTGGGATCGACATCAACACCAATATAGCCGTATGCGGCCACGGCACCTCGCATGCCTGCGGCGTGGGCAGCCTGAATGTCGCGCGCATCGTCGCCAACATAGAGCGTATCGCCGGGCGCAATGCCGATCAATTTAGCGGCGTGCAGTAGTGGTGCCGGGTGCGGTTTGGTATGCGCCGTGGTATCGCCACAGACGATGCAGGCGGCTCGTTTGCCAACACCGAGCGCGTCGGTGATCGGTATTGCAAAACGTGCGGCCTTGTTGGTGACGATGCCCCACGCGATAGTGTGTTTTTCCAGCGTAGCAACAAGCGGCTCGATACCGTCGAAGAGTGTGCTGTCAACACAGAGGTAACGCTGGTACTGATCGTAAAACGCATCGCGCAACGCGATAAATTTTTCGTGCTGCGGACCGATCCCGAAGCCGACATCGAGCATGCCGCGCGCACCGTGCGAAACATAAGGTCGGACTGCGGCGAGTGGCAATGCGGCCAGGCCGTGACGATCACGAATGACATTCAAGGCATGCGCCATATCGGGTGCGGTATCGGCAAAAGTGCCGTCGAGATCAAACAATACCGCCTTGACTGGCTGTGCTAACAACGGAAGATCTTTCGAACCAGCGATCAGCTACGCGCGCAGGATATCGAGCGTCTTGAAGCTGCGATCAAATATGCCTTTTGCATTACCACCCCACCACTGTTCGATGATGGTCGTGTACAGCTCGCGATAGTCGATGACGGGAGGCGGGCCGTCGATGGCGAACACATCGACGACGGGCATGGGTTGGCCGAGCAGGCCACCATTTACTTTTCCGCCGAGAACGAAATGCGTGGAGCCCCAGCCATGATGGGTACCCTGTTTTTCGTTCTCTTTCGGGCAGCGACCGAATTCATCGTAGGTCGCCAACAGTGTGTTGTCCCACTGGCCGATTTCGTGCATTGCGTTGCGAAATGCAGCGAGGCCTTCGGCGAGTCGCGTTAGCGTCGGGCCGTGATAGGTGCGTTGGTCCCAGTGCGTGTCGAAGGCGTGGTGCTGATCGTCATCAGTGGCGGTCAGGGTGATATGCACGACGGGTGGTGCCATTCCTGCTGCAGCAATCTGAGCTGTTGCTTTTAATGCATCCCCAAATTCATTCGCTGGAAAAGATGTTTTCAATGTAATTCGCTGCGTTTGCGCGTAGCGATCAACGAGGCCGCGGGCAGGTGTGCTCGTCAGATGTTGGGTGCCGGCGACCTTTTGTCCAATTAGCCACTCAGACGGATGCTGCATATTGATCACGCTGATCTTGTTGCCGCGAAATGGGCCCATCGGGTCGGCTTCGCGGATGTCGAGATCGCCAAAAGCCAGCGCATCAAGATTCGATGCCCGCAGCTTGCGGTTGCCGACGTTGGCCTGTAGCGCACGGGTGAGCCAGCCATCGTCATAGTATTGGCCCGGCCCTGCTGCGGTGAACTGCATCTCAAGATCGCGGTAGTGCTGATTTGTTATTTCTTGCTGGCCGATGCCTTGCAGCAACGCTATTTCCTTGTTTTCCCAAAGTGGCAACAGCGACTGCAATGCTGGATGGAAGCCATGGGTCGCGGAAAACGGAATCAGCTGGTCGCGGGCGATGGCGATGTTCGGGCGAAATCTTCGGTAACGGGCATCATTGAGTGGAACGAACGTGTTGTACGCATCGTTGCCGCCTTTCAGATACACCATGACCAACAATGGGGATGGCTGAAGAGGCGCGCCAGTGCTTGCGTTCAGGCTACTTACCAAAGGCAGGCCCAGCAGTGGCGCGGCTGATGCGAGTGACAGAAAATGTCGGCGATCCATGTTTTTTGATGTCAATGAATGCTGTTCAGGCGGGTTTGCGGCACGCCACAATGTAATTCACACTTACATCGTCGTTGAGTGCATAGACTTTACTAAACGGATTGTAGGTCATTCCGATAAGCTCAGCGACGTTCAGGCCTGCATCGCGCGCCATCGTTGCAAGCTCTGCCGGGGTGATGAAGCGTCGATATTCGTGGGTGCCCTTGGGTAGCATATTCAAGACGTATTCCGCGCCGATGATGGCGAACAGGAACGACTTCGGATTGCGGTTCAAGGTGGAAAAAAATACCCACCCGCCGGGTTTGACCAGTGCGGCCGCGGCGCGCACGGTAGATGGCGGATCAGGAACGTGTTCGAGCATTTCCATGCATGTCACGCAATCAAAGTGTGCGGGTAATTGCTGCGCAATGGCTTCAGCAGAGATCAACCGGTAATCGACCTTCTGTCCACTTTCCAGCAAATGTAGTTGCGCCACCTTGAGCGGCTTGTCGGATAAATCGATGCCTGTCACATCTGCCCCAAGGGCTGCCATGCTCTCCGTGAGGATGCCACCGCCACAACCGATATCGATTACTCGTTTGCCTGCAACACTTGCGTGCTTGTCGATCCACGCCAGGCGCAGAGGGTTGATGTCGTGCAGCGGTTTGAATTCGCTGTGCGGGTCCCACCAGCGGGCGGCAAGCGCGCCAAATTTGGCGAGCTCTGCTGGGTCAACGTTGTTTGTTGTAGCGTCTGCAGTGTTCGTTGTGCTTGATGCGGAGGAAGCATTCATATTTAATTTTTCGCAAAACGCTGTTGCCAGAGAGCAGCTTTTGCTTTTAACTCGCTGATGTCAAGTTGGGTAAGAGTGCGGTTGTCCAGCAGCAGTTCCCCATTTACCCACACATGGCTGACGTTTTCACGTCCAGCGGCGTGAAAGATATGTGAAACCGGATCATAGACGGGTTGCGTTTCGAGTGACGATAAGTCGATTGCCGTCATGTCGGCAGCCTTGCCGGACACTAGCGATCCAATGTCGTCCTGCCAGCCCAGGGCTTTTGCAGCGTTGATGGTGGCCATTTGGAGCTTTTGATGCGCGGGCAGGGCGGCGGCATCGCCAGTCGTGCCCTTTTGCAGTAATGAGGCAAGCCGGGTTTCGCCCAGCATATCGAGGCGGTTATTACTCGCAGCGCCGTCTGTGCCGATGCCAACATTGACCCCGGCTTTTAACATCGCGCTGACGGGCGCGATACCGCTGGCCAGTTTCAGATTCGATGCCGGACAATGGGCAACATGAACGCCAAGCTTGGCGTAGAGCTCGATTTCGGCTGGCGACAGATGCACGCAATGCACGGCAATCAGATTCGGTCCGAGGATGCCGAGCCGTTCAAGACGCGCAATCGGACGACAGCCGTATTCCTTTTCGCTCCGTACGATTTCATCCGATGTCTCGTGAATGTGCATCATGACCGGGTAATCGGCCTCGGCGGCGATGGTAAAGATGCGCGCGAATGTTTTGTCGCTCACGGTATACGGCGCATGCGGTGCCAGCATGAGCTTCAAGCGTGAATCGCGGGCAAACTCGTCGCGAGGTGCGAGGCACTTCTCGATATACGCCTCAGCATCAGCCGCGTAAGGTGTCGGAAATTCCAGAATGGCACCGCCCAGAGCCGCACGCATGCCCGATTTCAACGCAGCCCGAGCGGCAACATAATGGTAGAAATACATATCGGCAAAACAGGTGGTGCCGGAACGGATCATTTCCGCCGTCGCCAGCTCGGTGCCGTCAAATACATATGCTTCGGAGAGGTGCTTTACCTCGGTCGGCCAGATGTGGTCGTTCAGCCATGTCATCAGGGGCGTGTCATCCGCGAGTCCGCGCATCAGTGTCATTGCGGCATGTGTATGCAGATTAATCAGCCCCGGGATGAGCACGTGACTCGGCAATATGGTTTCGGGAACGCCAGTGAAGCGACCGCGCGCTATTTCCGTTGGAAGAAGCGCCAGAATTCTGCCATGGTCAATCACGAGCGAATGGTTCTCCAACACCAAACCTGTCGGTTCGACCGGTACCAGCCATCGCGGCGAAATCACTTGCGTCGTTGTCATTTCAACTTGAACCAAGCATGTCGTTTAATTAAAAAGATAGCCTACAAACAAAAAGCCCCGCATTAAGCGGGGCTCTTGCGAAACATGGAGACGCTTACTTGAGTGACACGCCTTTGAACTCGATATCCACACGACGGTTTTTCGCGCGACCTTCTTTGGTCTTGTTGGTGGCAACCGGCTGCGTCTCACCTTTGCCCAGCGTGGTGATCTTGGCGGCTGCGATACCTTTGGAGACCATGTACTCTTTAACGGTCGTCGCGCGACGCTCGGAGAGCTTCTGGTTGTATGCGTCTGTGCCGACGGAATCGGTGTGGCCCGTTGCAATTACCATTTGCACGTCAACCTGATTCATCTTGGCGACGGCGTCGTCGATCGATTTCTTGCCATCGGGCTTGAGAACTGATTTGTCGAAATCAAACAGCGCTTCGGCTTGGATCGTAATCGCTTGCTTGACCGAGGAAGGTGCTGCGGCAGCTGGGGCTGGTGCCGTCGATGCAGCAGGCGCTGCTGGTGTTGCTGGTGCCGCTGGAGCGGCAGGCTTTGCAGGCTCTGCTTTCTTGGCGACGCAGTCGGGATGTTCGATACCGCTCGATTGCACGCATGAACCGGATGCGTCGCGGATCGGGAGGCCCTGCGAATCGGTTGCGTTAGGGGTAACGCCCGCATACGCAGCCGATGCAGCCAGCGCGGCGGCGGCCACGCAAATTTTTGCCATATTGGCCGTGTTCACAATGAGGGAACTTTTCATTTGGTACTCCCGAGAAATTTAAATTTTTTGTCGTTTGTCGCCAAGCGCTGCGGTATGGCGGTATGGCGATTTGGGGGTGAATCAAGCAATGGACGAAGCTTTACTGGAACTCGCCAAATCATACACGATTCGTTTTACCGGACACAACCTCCGCTTCGCGTATTTGCAACAACGGACGCCTTGGAGTTGCGCATTAACAACATCGTCCGTCGGAAATAGTAAAACCACAACATATTGTGTGTAGGACAGGCAAGACCGCCAAACAAAGGTGGTTTTCATATGCGGCGTGGCATTTCCTACGGCTTTGTGTTAAATTATCTTGTTTGATTGAGTTTTAATTCATTCAAAAACAAGCACTTAGAAGAACAGCAACAGCAACTGAGAGAGCCGCAACGTGACTGAACCGCTATCGCCGCAATTCGCCAAAGAGACCATTCCCGTCAGTATTGAAGCCGAGATGCGTCAAAGCTTCCTTGAGTATTCTTTAAGTGTCATCGTTGGTCGTGCCCTGCCTGATGTGCGGGACGGCTTGAAACCAGTGCATCGTCGCGTGTTGTATGCGATGCATGAACTTTCCAACGATTACAACAAGCCTTACAAGAAATCGGCTCGTATAGTCGGTGACGTAATCGGCAAATACCATCCGCACGGTGACACGGCGGTTTACGACACGATTGTGCGCATGGCACAGGATTTTTCGCTTCGTTACATGCTGGTGGATGGTCAGGGCAATTTCGGTTCCGTGGACGGTGATAACGCGGCAGCGATGCGCTATACAGAAATCCGCATGTCCAAGATCGCGCAACAGTTGCTGGAAGACTTGGATAAGGAAACGGTCGATTTCGGCCCGAACTATGACGGTAGCGAGCATGAACCACTGATCCTGCCCGCCCGGTTCCCCAATTTGCTCGTCAATGGCGCCACAGGTATCGCTGTTGGCATGGCAACCAATATCCCGCCGCACAATCTTTCCGACATCATCGATGCCTGCCTGAAAGTGCTCGATAACCCTGCAATTGATATTGAAGAGTTGATCGCAATCGTGAAAGCGCCAGATTTCCCGACTGCGGGCATCATTTATGGCCTCGATGGCGTTCGTGAGGGTTATCGCACGGGTCGCGGTCGATGCATCATGCGCGCTCGAACCCACTTTGAAGCGCTGGAGAAGGGTAGTCGTCAGGCCATCATCATCGATGAGCTGCCGTATCAGGTAAACAAGGCCAATCTGCTCATCAAGATTGGCGAGTTGGTACGCGACAAAAAGCTTGAAGGTGTTTCCGATCTGCGTGACGAGTCCGATAAATCCGGTATGCGCGCCGTCATTGAGTTAAAACGCGGCGAAGTCCCGGAGATTGTGCTGAACAATCTCTACAAGATGACGCAAATGCAGGACACGTTCGGCATGAACATGGTGGCGTTGGTGGACAACCGGCCGCAGCTGTTGAACCTGAAGCAGTTCATCACCGCGTTTTTGCGTCACCGCCGCGAAGTGATTACTCGTCGCACCGTTTTCGAATTGCGCAAGGCCCGTGAGCGTGGACACGTACTTGAGGGATTGGCAGTTGCATTGTCCAATGTCGATGAAATTATCGAGTTGATCAAGAAGTCCGAAAGTCCGGCAGTCGCAAAGGAAGGCCTGATATCGAGAGTATGGCGTTCCAAGCTGGTCGAAGAGTTATTGACCCGCGCGATGGCGGATCAATATCGCCCAGAAGGATTGCCCAAGGAATTCGGTCTTCAAAACAACGGCTACCGTTTATCGGAAGCCCAGGCACAGGCAATTCTTGAATTGCGTCTGCAACGCTTGACCGGGCTGGAGCAGGACAAGATCGTTGCCGAATACAAAGACGTGATGGAGAAAATCAGCGACCTGCTCGATATTCTCAATAAGCCTGAACGCGTATCGCTGATCATTGCAACCGAGCTTGCCGAAGTGAAGCAGCAATTCGGGGACAAGCGCCGTTCCGAGATCGTTGTTAACGGTCAGGAAATGTCGATGGAAGACTTGATCGCCGCCGAAGAGGTGATCGTGACGATGTCGCATACTGGCTATATCAAGTATCAGCCGATTGCTGACTACCGCGCGCAGAAACGTGGTGGACGCGGCAAGCAAGCCACGGCGATGAAGGAAGATGACTTTATTGACACCTTGTTTATCGCCAACACGCACGACTACGTGCTTTGTTTCTCGAACAAAGGACGCGTGTATTGGGTGAAAGTGTATGAGATCCCCCAAGGCTCACGGGCTTCGCGAGGCAAACCGATTGTCAATTTGTTGCAAATGCAGCCGAACGAAAAAATCAGCGCGGTGTTGCCGGTCAAGAATTTTGCAGACGATAAATACGTGTTCTTCTCGACTAGCGATGGCGTGGTCAAGAAAACGGCGTTGTCGGATTTCAGCAATCCGCGCAAGGCTGGCATTATCGCCATCGCACTTGATGAGGGCGATAACCTGATTGGCGTCGCGCAGACCGATGGCAAATGCGATGTCATGCTGTTCTCCAACGAAGGTAAGGCAGTGCGCTTTGAAGAAGGCGATGTACGAAGCACTGGCCGGGATACGCGCGGTGTACGCGGCATGAATTTGTCGAAAGGCGGCAAGGTGATCGCGATGCTGGTTGCCGAGGATGAGCAACAAAGTGTATTGACGGCGACCGAACGTGGCTATGGCAAACGTACTTCGATTGTCGAATACACACGCCACGGTCGCGGCACGCAAGGCATGATCGCGATCCAGACCAGCTCACGTAATGGCAAAGTCGTCGCAGCGGTTCTGGTGCGCCCGGAGGATGAAATCATGATGATCACGACCGGTGGCGTATTGATCCGCACCAAGGTCAAGCAGATCCGCGAGATGGGCCGCTCCACGCAGGGCGTGACGCTGATCAATCTGGACGAAGGATCAAAGTTGTCAGGGTTACAGAAGATTGTTGAGTCAGATGAGGAAGATGAATCATGAAAACCCTGCCACTGGCTTTGGCCGCATTGGCGTTCGCCAGCGTTAGCGCTTTTGCGCAGGCACCGGCATCGGTGGATGCTGAGCAACGCGCCGCCGTCAAGGAACTGCTCGATGTCATGAACTTTAAGCAAATGATGGCGCAGATGTCCGGCCCGATGATGCGGCAAATGAATCAGATGATCGATCAGATGATCGAGTCATCGCCAAGCGCACGCAAATTGACACCGGAGCAAAAAAGCCTGGCGCGCAAAGCCGCGCAAGAGTCATCGGCCAAGTCGTCGAAGGCGATGGCAGAACTTTATAACGATCCAACAGTGATTCAGGGCTTCGAGGATGTAATGGCGCGCGCCTATGCGAAAAATTTCACCACCGCTGAAATCAAGGCAACCACGGCTTTCTACACCAGCCCAGCGGGCAACAAGGCGCTAAATCTCATGCCAAAAATGATGCAGGAAACCATGCCGGAAATCATGGCAATCATTGCGCCAAAAGTAAGCGCCATCATGGAATCGGCGACGAAAGACGTCGCAACGCAGATCGAAAAAAGCGGCAAGGGCAAAGACGCACCAGCGGCAAAGTAATGTCCCGCGTTTATAACTTTTCCGCAGGCCCCGCTGCAATCCCGCTCGAGGTACTGACGCAGGCGCAGGAAGAACTGCTCGATTTTCATGGCACTGGCATGTCGGTGATGGAAATGAGCCATCGCGGCAAGGTCTTCATGGAAGTTGCGGCGGAGGTTGAGGGCGACTTCCGCGAATTGCTGGCTATCCCCGCCAATTACAAGATCCTGTTTCTGCAAGGCGGCGGCAAGGGTGAATTTTCACTGGTGCCACTGAATTTACTGCGTGGGAAAACCAAAGCCGATTACGTCAACACCGGGCATTGGTCGGCTGGTGCGATCAAGGAAGCCGGCAAGTATTGTAATGTCAGCTTAATTGCGACTTCCGAAGATAAAAACTTCACCTACGTGCCCAAACAAACAAGCTGGAGGCCTAATAAGGACGCGGCTTTCCGGCACATCTGCACCAATGAAACCATCCATGGGGTCGAGTATTTCTGGACACCGGAAATTGATGACGATGTGCCGCTGGTTGCCGATGCCTCCTCGCATATCATGTCCCGACCGATGGATGTTTCAAAATTTGGCTGTATCTATGGCGGCGCACAAAAAAATATCGGCCCTTCCGGCCTCACGTTTGTGATTGTCCGCGAAGATTTGCTCGGTGGCGCGCATCCGTTTACGCCATCCGTCTTCGACTACACGCAGCAGGCGGCAAGCGAGTGGATGCTCAATACGCCGCCGACCTTCGCCGTTTATCTCGCGGGTCTCACCTTCAAGTGGATAAAAAAACAAGGTGGGCTGGATGGGTTGGAAAAGCAGAATATTGAAAAAGCGAAACTGCTATACGAATGCATCGACGAGTCAAAAGGTTTTTATCGCAACGATGTCGCTGTCGATGATCGCTCGCGGATGAACGTGCCGTTTTTTCTGAGCGCTGATTCGCTCAATGCAAAATTCCTAGAGGGGGCGCAAGCTGCCGGGCTCGCGGGATTGAAAGGCCACAAAGTGATCGGTGGGTTGCGTGCCTCGATTTATAACGCGATGCCGCTGTCCGGCGTAAAAGTGTTGTCGGAATTCATGCGGGAATTTGCGCGGCGTAACGCGTAAAATCAGGCTGAATTTGCCTTCACTGCCCGCTTCTTTTCGCTGCCGCCCGCGACTGACAGAAAACCAACCCAATGTCTGACGACCTCACCAAACTTCGATCTGAAATTGACGCGCTGGACGTCGATATCCTTGCGCACCTGAATGCGCGTGCAGCGCTCGCGCGCAAAGTCGGGTCATTGAAAGTTGGGCAAGCCTATCGGCCCGAACGCGAGGCCGAGGTACTGCGCCGCATTATCGACATCAATGAAGGCCCGCTACCAGACGAAGTCGCCGCGCGACTGTTCCGCGAAATCATGTCGGCCTGTCTGGCGCTTGAGCGTCCAGTGACGGTTGCTTATCTTGGGCCGCAGGGCACTTTTAGTGAGCGCGCCGCCGTGAAGCAATTCGGTGAGGGTGCTGAAACCATTCCGCAATCCTCCATCGACGAGGTTTACCGCAGCGTGGAATCTGGTGCTGCTGATTTTGGCGTGGTGCCAGTAGAAAATTCCACCGAAGGCGCAGTAGGTCGCTCGCTCGACCTGATGCCGCAGACGACGCTGAAAACCTGCGGTGAAGTACTGCTGCGGATTCATCATCACCTGATGGCGCGTTCGCGATCTGAGTTGAGCGCCATTCAGCGCGTGTTCTCGCACGGCCAGTCATTGGCGCAGTGTCATGAATGGCTGAACGCGAATATGCCGCATGCCGAACGTGTCGCGGTTTCGTCGAACGCCGAAGCGGCGCGACGTGCGGCGATTGAGCCATTTTCCGCAGCCGTCGCCGGCGAAATGGCGGCCGAGCACTATGGCTTGACGTTGCTTGCGTCAAATATTGAAGACGAACCGAACAACACCACGCGCTTTTTGGTGCTGGGCAATTACGAGCCCAAGGCCTCCGCAACGGGCAAAGATAAAACGTCGCTGGTGTTGTCTGCGGCCAATCGTGCCGGTGCCGTGTATGAAATGTTGACGCCGTTCGCCAAGCGTGGCGTATCGATGAGCAAGTTCGAATCACGACCGTCGAAGGTCGCGATGTGGGAGTACTTGTTTTTTGTTGACATCGACGGACATCAGGATGACGCCAATGTGGTCGAAGCGCTGGCTGAACTCCGCAAGATCGCCGGATACGTGAAAGTTCTTGGCTCCTATCCGGTGGCGGTTCTGTAACCTCAAACCCTTTCAAACCCGAACGCGCCTGATGCTATCGGGCACGGCGCAGATGTTGCACTCCAGCCCCAGCCCCAGACCCAGACCCAGACCCAGACCCAGACCCAGACCCCTGAGCCATCCGACAATAAATTTTTTATCTCGATTGAAATTATGAGTCCGTCGTCACCTTCTACTGATCTTGCTGCGCTTGCGCCGGCATACATCCGGTCCATCGCGCCATATCAGCCCGGCAAACCGATCTCCGACGTTGCACGTGAACTCGGCATGAACGAGGCCGACATCGTCAAGCTTGCATCCAACGAAAATCCACTCGGCGCCAGCCCCAAGGCAACGGCGGCCATTCAAGCGGCGCTCGGAGATTTGGCGATGTATCCGGACGGCGGGGGATTTGCGCTCAAGGCGGCAATCGCAAAAAAATATACGGTATCGCCCGAGCAAATTATTCTGGGCAACGGCTCGAACGACATTCTTGAATTGGCGGCCCGCACGTTTTTGAGAACGGGTGACTCAGCAATCTATTCACAGCACGCATTTGCGGTGTATCCGTTGGCTACCCAGGCTGTCGGTGCGGCTGGCATCGAGGTGCCGGCAAAGAATTTCGGCAATGATCTGGCCGCGATGCTGGGGTCGATTCGTGCTGACACCAAAATGGTTTTTCTTGCGAACCCGAACAACCCGACCGGCACGTTTATTCCGGGGCCTCAATTGCACGCCTTCGTCAAGCAGGTGCCACTTAATGTGCTGGTGGTGCTCGATGAAGCTTACGGCGAATATCTTAATGACGCGGACGTTTATGACAGTGTGCCATGGCTGGCTGATTTCCCGAATGTGATCATTTCACACACGCTATCAAAGGCCTACGGATTGGCGGGGCTGCGCATCGGATTTGGTTTGGCGCATCCGCAATTGATCGATTTGATGAACCGCATCAGGCAGCCTTTCAACGTGAATCATTTGGCGATGGTGGCCGCTGTCGCAGCTCTAGGCGATGATGCGTTCATCAAAGAGAGCCGCCGCGTTAACGATGCCGGATTGTCGTTGCTCAAAGCGGAATTCGCCAAGCGACAGCTTGAAACCATTCCTGCGTTCGGCAATTTCATCACCTTCAAAATTGAAAACACGAAACGCGTGTTTGAAGCCTTGCTGCGGCAAGGTGTGATCGTGCGACCGATTGCAGGCTACGGATTGCCGGATTATTTGCGCGTCACCATTGGTACTGAAGCACGGAATCGACGTTTCCTCACGGCGTTGGACAAGGCAAGAGAATAATAAGGAAATAGTTAAAACTCTAGCACTGGTGGGTGTTTTCAGGCACTTATGGCCTGTGATGCCCGTCAATGCTAGGGTTTTAATATTTATATGAACATTGCGATTATCGGTGTTGGCTTGATAGGCGGCTCATTTGCCCTCGCGCTGCGTCGCAATGCGGCGTCCAACGCGGGCGACTTGCGCGTGATCGGTATCGACCGTGATGCAGTAGCGCTGGACGAAGCATTGAAGCTTGGCGTGATCGATGAAGCCGCCACGCTCGCGGCGATTGCAGCTTGCGATGCAGTGTTGATTGCCGTGCCGGTGCGACAATTTCCGCACGTGATCACTGAACTTTCGAATCATCTGAACCCGGAAACCGTCGTCACTGATGCGGGAAGCACGAAGCAGGACGTGATCGCAGCAGCACGTGCCGCGCTAGGCAACAAAATTGCGCAGTTTGTACCGGGCCATCCAATTGCAGGGCGCGAGTACACTGGCGTCGCAGCGTCGCAATCAGCGCTTTTCGCGGAAAAAAATGTTGTGCTCACGCCGATTGCCGAGAACGCGGCGCAGTCGATTGAGCGAGTCCGCGCGCTGTGGCAGGCTTGTGGCGCACGCGTTGTCGAGATGCCCGCTGAGGCGCACGATGCCGTGTTCGCAGCAGTGAGCCATTTGCCACATCTGCTGGCGTTCGCGCTGGTTGATGAACTCGCTGCGCGTCCGAATGCGAAGACGCTGTTTTCTTTTGCCGCCAGCGGCTTCCGTGATTTCACCCGCATTGCCGGATCAAACCCGGAAATGTGGCGTGATATTGCGCTCAATAATCGCGACGCGCTGCTGCGCGAAATTAATGGTTACGAAACGCAATTGACCGCACTAAAAAAGGCGCTGGAATCCAACAACGGCGATGCTCTGGAGGCCATGATGGCGCGCGCCAAACACGCGCGTGATCGCTGGATGGCGGGCGAGCTCGATGGCTTTCGCGACGAGGCCACCTGATGATGGCGCGTCTTGACCATCTCGATGTCGGCCCGTATCGCCGCGCTGCGGGGGCGGTGACGTTACCGGGTTCCAAAAGCATTTCCAACCGCACGTTGTTGCTCGCCGCGCTCTGCAAAGGCAAAACGGTGGTCAAAGGCTTGCTGAAGTCCGATGACACCGATGTCATGATCGAAGCACTTCGCTCGCTGGGGGCCGCCGTGCGCGCCGAGGGAGCGGGCGAAGGCGAGTACGTCGTCGACGGCAACAACGCTTTTACCGTATCCGATTGCAATTTATTTCTCGGCAACGCGGGCACCGCTTTTCGACCACTTACCGCCGCATTGTCTTTGCTCGCAGCACCCGGCAACCGTTACCAGCTTTCAGGGGTGCCACGCATGCATGAGCGGCCCATCGGCGATCTCGTTGACGCGTTGCAACAGCTCGGCGCAGATATCCGCTATCTGCAATCGCCAGGCTTTCCGCCGCTGGAAATCCATGCGCGTAAGAAGGTGTCGGTTGATCGGGTACAGGTGCGTGGCGACGTGTCCAGCCAGTTTTTGTCGGCGCTGTTGCTCTCGTTGCCACTGCTGACGCGTCAAACAGGAAGTGCGATCAGCATCGACGTTATCGGCGATCTGATTTCGAAGCCTTACGTTGAAATCACACTTAACCTGATGGCGCGCTTCGGCGTTGTCGTTACGCGCCACGGATGGCAAAAATTTGTGGTTCCGGCCGACGCACAATTTCGTTCGCCCACGGGTAATGTGATCGCTGTCGAAGGCGATGCATCAAGCGCGTCGTATTTCCTTGCGGCGGGCGCGATTGCAGGCGGTGCCGTGCGTGTGCTGGGCGTGGGCCACAACAGTATTCAGGGCGATATCCGCTTTGCCGAAACGCTAAAGGAAATGGGCGCGCAGGTTCAGATGGGTGACAACTGGATTGAAGCGGCTGCGCCGGTCTCCGGGAAGTTACAGGCCGTTGATGCCGATTTGAATCACATTCCGGATGCGGCGATGACCATCGCGATGTGCGCCTTGTTCGCCGATGGCACGTCGGTGATCCGCAACATTGCCAGCTGGCGTGTAAAGGAAACGGATCGCATCGCAGCGATGGCGACCGAATTGCGCAAGGTCGGTGCCATTGTGGAGGAGGGCGCCGACTACATTCGCATTACGCCGCCTGATCGCCTCGTGTCGGGTGCGGTCATTCATACCTACGACGATCATCGCATGGCGATGTGCTTTTCGCTGGTATCGCTGGGTGGCGCGCCGATAACCATTGACGATCCCGCCTGCGTGGCAAAGACTTTTCCCGACTACTTTGAGGTGCTGGCCGCACTAACGTCGGGGACGCGGACTTGAATCAACCAATGTCAATCCCCGTCATCGCCATCGACGGTCCCACCGCTTCGGGCAAAGGTACCGTTGCGCACAAGGTCGCCGATCGCCTGGGATTTCACTATCTGGATAGCGGTTCGCTGTATCGGCTGACGGCATTGGCTGCGCAGCGCGCGGCTTTAGACCCGGCTGATGAGGAGCCTGTATCCAGGTTGGCGGGCTCGCTGAACGTACGATTCGTCAACGATCAAGTATGGCTGGCCGGCGAGAATGTGACCGACGCCATTCGCACCGAATCGGTCGGTCAAAATGCCTCTCGTGTAGCGGCCTTGCCAACCGTTCGGAATGCACTGTTGCAGCGTCAGCGCGACTTTCTGACGCCCCCGGGGCTGGTATGCGATGGGCGCGATATGGGTTCGGTGGTCTTTCCCGATGCCACCATCAAGTTTTTCCTTACTGCCAGCGTTGAAGCCCGCG
>JANOQY010000173.1:0-2075 GCA_031414995.1 Betaproteobacteria bacterium | reverse complement strand
CATGCGTGAAATCGGCAGGCTGCGCGAGGCGACTTTCCGTCGCGTCGGGGAGGGCACCGGCATGCGTCGGGACCTCGATCAATTCGATACATATTACCGTCAGCTTGTGCTGTGGGATGACAACGATTTGCAGATTGCCGGCGCCTATCGAATCGGTGAAGTCGCCAAGATTCTTGATCTCCGCGGCGTGGAGGGGTTGTACACGAGCAGTTTGTTTTCTTTCACTTCAAAAATACAAAGTGAACATGTTTTGCAGCAAACACTAGAGCTGGGCAGAAGCTTTGTGCAGCCACGTTACTGGGGCATGCGCAGTCTCGATTATCTATGGTATGGAATCGGCGCCTATGTAAAACGCCACCCGGAGATACGCTATCTGCTCGGGCCAGTCAGCATCAGTGATGCGTATCCGCTACCAGCCAAAAACATGCTGGTGCATTTTTACCGGCATTATTTTGGTGATGAGACGGTAATGGCGTTGGCTCGCCATCGTTTCGTTATTTCAGAGCAGGACAGTGCGGCTCAACTGCGTGTGTTCTGCGGTGACAATTACGAGCAGGATTTCAAAACGCTCAAACAGGAACTTCAGAAATATGATTTGGCGGTGCCAGTTCTCTATAAACAATACACCGAGACATACGAGTCAGGCGGCGTGAGGTTTCTGGATTTCAACGTCGATCAGAAGTTTTCCAACTGCGTCGATGGGCTGGTGTTGGCGGATTTGGATAAATTAAAGCCCGCCAAACGGGAGCGCTACCTTGGCGATAAGCGCAGCCCATTGGTCGTGCCATCAGTTGTTTAGCAGAGAGTGGCATTCATCCAATCACGTTGCCGTGGCGGGCGCGGCAACGTGCATGAGGCGAGCCGGATCAGCATCGTAATCCGCGGAGTAGCTCTGCCATTGCAGTAGAGTAATTGCCTTCGCGAGATCTGCTTGGGCTTTTATCTGGCTGCGCCATTCGGCGCGCCCGACATAATCGGCAAGTTCCTCAACAGAGTCTGCGCCGAATCGGCCGCAGCCTCTTAAGTGCGCCCATGCGGTTACCTCTGCCATCGTTTGAACCACATCTTTCAGTGCTGCCGACTTGCCACCCGGCGCTGCCAAATTGACTCGATCCGCATTTGGCTCAAGTTCCTTGATCACATAGGAGCGTTTGCCCATGCCGACGGACCCCAGCAGTGCCGGAAAAATAGCCTGCGATATTCGCTGAATGCAAACCGTGCGCTCCGCTTCGCTTTTCCAGCGTGGTTGCGGGGCTTTGATGCTCGCAGCGAGTGCTGAAGGGTTGGCGATTTTGATGTCGATCAGGTACTGCCCATCAGAACTGCCATCGCCGCGAACCAGCGCTACGTAGCGTTCCAGCCCGAGACTGCCATTGCCTGCAATGCGCCTGGCAATATCAATCGGTTCAAAGAATGCAGGGGACTGCTGGGTGCTGGCATAGGCCGCCAATATGGATTCGGCGCGCGCGCGATCAGCCGCAGAGATTCGCAGCGACTTCTTGCCGTCATTTAATAGTCGAATTTTGCCGGATTTTCGGATCGTGCGTTCCTTGATTAGATCGCTGCGGTGGCGACTTTTAAGACTTTGCAGTAGTTTTTTGACTGGACCCGTCGCAAGCGATCGCTCAACCCAGCGCGGCTTTGCCGCGATGACGTTCGCGGCATAGGTTTCAATGAACTGATCGATCATTTTTGACGTAGTCGCATCGCTGATTTTCAATGGCTTGGCTGCGACCAGAATGCTGGTTAAAAAACGTACGAGTTCGTAGGCAACCGGGGCGACACAGCTCTCGTCAAAATCCACAAGATCAAAATAGACAAGGCGGTTGTCGCCTTTGTAGCTGCCGAAGTTCTCAAGATGGAGGTCGCCACAGGCGAGTATCTTGGGCGATGATTTCAGTGCGCGATCAGTCGGTAGCGTGTTGTAGAACAAAGAACTGGTGCCGCGAAAGAATGCGAACGGATCCTCCCGTAGCGCCGCCAGTTTCAGCTTCAGACGTTCTGGATCACGTCCACGATTGAAATCGAGGATGGCTTTTGTAACCGCTTGCATGGTGGTCTCGGCATTTCTGGGA